>NZ_JBEYER010000038.1:0-62516 GCF_040634005.1 Micromonospora sp. NPDC007271 | reverse complement strand
CCTGCTCGGCGGCACGATCACCGTCTCGTCGGCGCCCGGCCAGGGCTCGACGTTCACCCTCTTCGTACCCGACGTGCTGGCACCGGACGCGGTGGTGGCGCCGGCACCACCCTCGCCGAGCCGCGCGGGCCTGTCGTCGTCGTTGCTCATGCCAATGGAGCTGCCGCAAGCGCAGGAGACCCCGGCGGCCCGGCGGCTGGAGGGCGTGACCGTCCTGATCGTCGACGACGACGTCCGGAACGTCTTCGCGCTGACTTCAGCGTTGGAACTTCATGGGATGACCGTGTTGTACTCGGACAACGGGGCGGACGGCATTCGCCAGCTGGCCGAGCATCCGGAGGTGGACATCGTGCTCATGGACGCGATGATGCCGGATCAGGACGGCTACGAGACGACCGTGCAGATCCGCCGCAACCATCGTTTCGCGGACCTGCCGATCGTCTTCCTGACCGCGAAGGCGATGCCGGGTGACCGGGAGTCGGCGATAGCGGCCGGCGGCAGCGACTACATCACCAAGCCGGTGGACCTGGACGAGCTGATCGAGATGATGGCGTCCTGGATCGGCCGGAGCCGAGGCGAGGAGATCTTGTGACACAGATGGCCAAGGCGCTCCTGGTGGACGACCGGCGGGAGAACCTGATGGCCCTGGAGGCGATCCTCCAGGGGCTTCCGGTGCAGTCGGTCGCCGTGGAGAGCGGCGAGGCGGCGCTGAAGCAGCTCCTGGTCGACGACTTCGCGGTGATCCTGCTCGACGCCCAGATGCCGGACATGGACGGCTTCGAGACGGCCACCCACATCAAGCGGCGGGAGCGGACCCGGCACGTACCGATCATCTTCCTCACCGCTGCGGACCGGGACGCGCAGCTCGCGCTGCGCGGTTACGCGGCCGGTGCGGTCGACTACCTGACCAAGCCGTTCGATCCCTGGGTGTTGCGGGCCAAGGTGTCGGTCTTCCTGGATCTGTGGGTGAAGACCCGCCAGCTCGCCGCCCAGTCCGACCTGGTGCGGGAGCGGGACGCCCAGTGGCGGGTGCTCACCGAGGCGGTGGACGAGGCGACCGCGCTGCTGCGGGCGGACGACGGCCCGGACGCCCGGGAGCGGGCGGTGGACCTTCTGGAGCAGGCCCGCTGGGGCAACACGGCCTGATCGCCGCGCCCGGCGACCATCCCCGGGCGCGGAGGAGGGGGTGGGCTGGTTGTCGACCACGGAAAGTGACGAATGGTCGGCGCGGCCGACAGGCAGCCGTCAGCCGGCCCGTTCGCCGTGCCCCCGCGCGGCGCGCCAGGCCCGCCACCGTTCGCCCATCGTGTCGAGCTCCGACTGGACGAAGAGGAAGAAGTCCCGCATCTCGGACACCCGCTCGCCGGCCGGAGTGTCCCGCCCGAGCAGCGCCTCCGCGCCGCCGTTGGCGATGTCGATGAAGTTTTTGTAGAGGCCGGTCTTGGTGATGGTGGCCTCGTACCAGGGGTTGTCCGGCATCCGGTAGCGGTCCCGGCGGGAGCCCTTGACCGGCTCGCGGATCAGCATGCCGAACTGGGTCAGGTAGCGGACCGCGCCGGAGACGGCCGCGGCGCTGACCCCGAGCCGCTCGCCGATCTCGGCGGCGGTGAGCGGGTCGTCGGCACTCATCACGGTGAAGAGCACCCGGCCGGCCATCCGGGGAAAGCCGACGTCCGCGAAGGCCATCGCCATCCGCTCGACGAAGAGGTGGATCTCTTCCTCGTTCCGGTCGGGGCGGTGGTCGTCCGGCATCGGCGCTGGCTCCTCGTGTCAAAAAGGCGTGAAAGTGATGGTGCCTCAAGCATCACTGTCTTCACAAGTTTGTGAAACGAGCGTAGCTTCCAAATCATGGAAACCCCGATTGAGGTGTCCGGCCTGGTGAAGACCTTCGGCCGGACCCGAGCACTCGACGGACTCGACCTCACCGTTCGCGCCGGGGAGGTGCACGGCTTCCTGGGGCCAAACGGCTCCGGCAAGTCGACCACCATCCGGGTGCTGCTCGGTCTGCTGCGGGCGGACGCGGGGGCCGTCCGGCTGCTCGACGGTGACCCCTGGCGGGACGCCGTCGCCCTGCACCGCCGCCTCGCGTACGTGCCCGGCGACGTCACCCTCTGGCCGGGCCTCAGCGGCGGCGAGGTGATCGATCTGCTCGGCCGGATGCGCGGCGGGCTCGACCCGCAGCGCCGCGCCGAGCTGCTGGAGTCCTTCGAGCTGGACCCGCGCAAGAAGGGCCGCGCCTACTCCAAGGGCAACCGGCAGAAGGTCGGCCTGGTCGCCGCCCTGGCCTCCGACGTCGAGCTGCTGATCCTCGACGAGCCGACCTCCGGGTTGGACCCGCTCATGGAGGAGGTCTTCCAGCACTGGGTCCGCCGGGCCAAGCAGGACGGCCGCACCGTGCTGCTCTCCAGCCACATCCTGGCCGAGGTGGAGGCGCTCTGCGACCGGGTGACGATCATCCGGAACGGCCGGGCCGTCGAGTCCGGGACGCTCGGCGAGCTGCGGCACCTGCAGCGCACCTCGATCGAGGCCGAGGTGGCCGCCCCGCTGGACGGGCTGGCCGACCTGCCCGGGGTGCACGACCTGCGGGTGGACGGCCACCGGGTGCGCTTCGACGTGGACTCCGTCGCGCTGGACGCCGCGCTGCGCCGGCTCACCGCGCTGGGCGTACGCAGCCTGGTCAGCCAGCCGCCGACCCTGGAGGAGCTGTTCCTGCGGCACTACGAGTCGGCCCCCGGCACGTCGACCCCCGCCGAGCGGAGCCAGGTGGTCGCATGAGCACCCTGACCGGCACCCGCCACCTGGTTCGGCTGATCCTGCGCCGGGACCGCTTCGTGCTCCCGCTCTGGGTGCTGCTGCTCGCCGTCCTGCCGGTGACCTACGCGGCCAGCTTCTTCGAGCTCTTCCCGACGGCCGCCGCGCGGGCCGCGTACGTCACCGGCACCGCCCGCAACCCGTCGATCGTCGCGCTGCTCGGCCCGGTGTACGGCGACAGCGTCGGCGCGCTCACCGCCCAGCGCGGCGGGTTCCTGCTGGTGGTCGTCGCGCTGGCCAGCCTGCTCACCGTCATCCGGCACACCCGGACCGAGGAGGAGGCCGGCCGGCGGGAGCTGCTCGGCGGCACGGTGCTCGGCCGGTACGCCGGGCTGACCGCCGCGCTGCTCGTGACGTACGCGGCCGACCTGCTGCTCGGCCTGCTCACCGTGGCCGGGCTGGTCGCCACCGGGCTCCCGGTGGCCGGCTCCTTCGCGTACGGCCTCGCCACCGCGCTGACCGGCGTCGCCTTCGCCACGATCGGTGGGCTGGCCGCCCAGCTGACCGAGACGGCGGGCGGGGCACGGGGCATCGCGATCGCGGTCCTCGGCGCCGGCTTCGGGCTGCGGCTCGTCGGCGACACCGCCACGCACGACTGGCCGAGCTGGCTGTCACCGCTGGGCTGGGCACCCCGGGTGCGCGCGTACGAGGGGGAGCGCTGGTGGGTGCTGGCGCTGCCGCTGGCCGCGTCGGTGCTGCTCGCCGCGGTCGCGTACCCGATGTCGGTGCGCCGCGACCTGGGTGCCGGGCTGCTGCCGCCCCGCCTCGGCCCGGCCACCGCCGGCCGGGCCCTCGCCGGGCCGTTCGGGCTGGCGTGGCGGCTGCACCGCGGGCAGATCCTCTGGTGGTCGGTGGGCTTCGGCCTGCTCGGGCTGATCCTCGGCGGGGCGGCGCAGGCCGCCGGCCGGTCCGTCGAGGGCAACCCGCAGCTCGAGCAGATCATGGCCCGGCTCGGCGGCGCCTCGGGGCTGGCCGACGCGTACCTCGGCGCGACGCTGAGCCTGGCCGGCCTGGCCGCGGCCGGGTACGGCGTCCAGGCCGCGCTGCGGATGCGGTCGGAGGAGGCCGGCGGGCGGGCCGAGCCGCTGCTGGCGACCGGCGTGCACCGCTCGACCTGGCTGCTGTCCCACGTGGTGTTCGCGCTGCTCGGGCCGGTGGTGGTGCTGGCCGTGACCGGGCTGGCCGCCGGCCTGACCTACGGGCTGAGCGTGCACGACGTGCCGGGCGAGCTGCCCCGGATGGTCGGTGCCGGGCTGGCGCAGGTGCCCGCCGCGTGGGTGCTGGCCGGGCTCGCGGTGCTGCTCTACGGCCTGCTGCCCCGGCTCGCCTCGGTGGCCTGGGCGGCGCTCGCGGTCTGTGTGCTGCTCGGCCAGCTCGGCGCGGTGCTGGAGCTGAGCCAGTGGCTGCTGGACCTCTCCCCGTTCACCCACACCCCCCAGGTGCTCCGCGACTCCTGGAGCCCCACCCCGCTCTGGACCCTGACCGTCCTGGCCCTGGCCCTCGCGGCGGCCGGCCTGACGGCCTTCCGCCGCCGCGACACCCCGATCCCCTGACGGCCGCTGCTGTCGATCAAGAAGTTTGCGTCGGGACTGCGCCGCCGGCAGACGCAAACTTCTTGATCAACGCGGACCGGGGTGTCAGGGGGCGGTCTCGTTGCGGATCATCAGGGCCGAACGGAGGCCGGTGATGTCGAGGACGCGCAGGAGGAAGTCGCCGACGTTGCTGAGGACCAGCAGGCTCTGGGCGTGACTGGCCTTGCGGCTGAGCACCACGAGGGTGCCGAGGCCCTGCGAGTCGCAGAAGGTCACCCCGCCCATGTCGAGCACGATGCGCGGTGGAGGATCGGTCAGCACCTCGTTGACGACGGTCGACAGCTGGGCGGCCGTGAGCATGTCGATCTCACCGGCGAGACGAAGCACGGCTTCGTCGCCCGTCCGCTGCACCGTGATGGACAGTTCGGCACGATCCACCCGGTCAGCCTATCGCGATCTCGACCATGCGGCCCGCCGAGCCGGCGGCGGCCGCCGGCCCGTGCCGAGAGCCGACGCGTGAGCGGGTAACCCCCCGAAGCCGTGAGCCCGGTAACCCTCGACGCGGGGTGGCTGCCGGTCAGCCGCCCGACGCTGACACAATGGCGGCATCGTGAACGATTCCATTTCCGCCGGATCCGGCCGTTACCCGGCCGACGCGCCGGCCTCCGAGGCCCTGTTCGACCGCGCCAAGGCCCTCGTGCCCGGCGGGGTGAACTCCCCTGTGCGCGCGTTCCGTGCTGTGGGCGGCACCCCGCGCTTCATGGTGCGGGGGGAGGGCCCCTGGCTGTTCGACGCCGACGGTCGCCGCTACGTCGACCTGGTCTGCTCCTGGGGGCCGCTGGTCCTCGGCCACGCCCACCCCGCGGTGGTCGACGCCCTGCGGGAGGCCGCCGCCCTCGGCACCAGCTTCGGCACCCCGACCCCGGGTGAGGTCGACCTGGCGGAGGAGATCGTCGCGCGTACCCCGGTCGAGCAGGTTCGGCTGGTCAACTCGGGCACCGAGGCGACCATGTCGGCGATCCGGCTGGCCCGCGGCTTCACCGGCCGCGCCAAGATCGTCAAGTTCGCCGGCTGCTACCACGGCCACTCGGACGCTCTGCTCGCCGCCGCCGGCTCCGGGGTGGCCACGTTCGGGCTGCCCGACTCGCCCGGGGTGACCGGCGCCGCCGCCGGCGACACCATCGTGCTGCCGTACAACGACCTCACCGCGGTCGAGGCGGCCTTCGCCGCCGAGGGTCAGCACATCGCCGCGATCATCACCGAGGCGGCCGCCGGCAACATGGGCGTGGTCGCCCCGCGTGACGGCTTCAACCAGCAGCTCGCCCGGATCGCCCACGCGTACGGCGCGCTGCTCATCGTCGACGAGGTGATGACCGGGTTCCGGGTCTCCCGCGCCGGCTGGCACGGCCTCGACCCGTCCGACGCCGACCTGTGGACGTACGGGAAGGTCATGGGCGGCGGCCTGCCCGCCGCGGCGTTCGGCGGGCGCGCGGAGATCATGGCGAGGCTGGCCCCGGCCGGCCCGGTCTACCAGGCCGGCACCCTCTCCGGTAACCCGCTCGCGTGCGCCGCCGGCCTGGCCACGCTCCGGCTCGCCGACGACGCGCTCTACCGCAAGCTCGACGAGACGGCCGCCGTGGTGGGCAAGCTCGCCACCGACGCGCTCGCCGCCGCCGGGGTGCCGCACCGCCTGTCGTACGCGGGCAACATGTTCTCGATCTTCTTCACCGACGCCGACGTGGTCGACTACGACAGCGCCCGCACCCAGCAGGTGCCCGCGTTCAAGGCGTTCTTCCACGGGATGCTCGCCGCCGGGGTCTACCTGCCGCCGAGCGCGTTCGAGTCGTGGTTCGTGTCGGCGGCGATGGACGACGCCGCCCTGGAACAGATCGCCGACGCCCTGCCCGGCGCGGCGACGGCGGCGGCAGCGGCGGGGCACGGGGGGTAACAGGCGTGAGCGAGACGGTGGTCCACGTGCTGCGGCACGGCGAGGTGTACAACCCGGACGGCATCCTCTACGGTCGGCTGCCCGGTTTCCGCCTCTCCGAGCTGGGCGTCCAGATGGCGAAGGCCGCCGCCCAGGCGCTCGCCGACAAGACCGTGGTGCACGTGGCGGCCAGCCCGCTGGAACGCGCGCAGCAGACCGCCGAGCCGATCGCCGCGCACTTCGGCCTGTCCGTCGGGGTGGACGAGCGGCTGATCGAGAGCGCCAACTGGTTCGAGGGCAAGAAGGTCTCCCCCGGCGACGGCTCGTTCCGCGACCCGCGCAACTGGTGGGTGCTGCGCGACCCGCTCACCCCGTCCTGGGGGGAGGCGTACCAGGCCATCGCCGAGCGGATGTTCGCCGCGCTGCACGCCGCCCGCATCGCCGCCGAGGGGCGCGAGGCCGTGCTCGTCTCCCATCAGCTCCCCATCTGGACGCTGCGCCGCCATGTCGAGCGCAAGCGGCTCTGGCACGACCCGCGCCGGCGGCAGTGCGGGCTGGCCAGCCTCACCTCCTTCCACTTCGACGGTGCCAAGGTCGTCGGCATCGGCTACTCCGAGCCGGCGGCCCACCTGGTCGCGATGTCATCGACAGCCCGGACGGCCAAGGGGGCCTGATGTTCAGCCGGAGGCTCGCCGCCGCCCTGCTCGCCGCCGTCACCGCCGGTGCGGCGCTGGTCAGCTGCTCCTCCGACAGCCAGGAGAGCCGCTGCAGCAGTGACGGCCTCAAGGTCACCTGCGCCCCCGACCAGCGGTCGAAGACCCCGAAGGTGAGCGGTGAGCTGCTCACCGGCGGCAGCTACGACGTCTCCCGGGATCGCGGGCAGGTGGTCGTGGTCAACTTCTGGGGTTCCTGGTGCCCGCCCTGCCGGGCCGAGGCCGACGATCTCGAGGACACCTACCAGGCCACCAAGGCATCCGGAGTGACCTTCCTCGGCATCAACGTGCAGGACAGCAGGGACAAGGCGATCGCCTTCGAGGAGGGCCGGGTCACCTACCCGAGCCTCTTCGACCCGGCCAGCCGGCAGGCGCTCAACTTCGACATCCCGCCGAACTCCACCCCGGCGACGGTCATCCTGGACCGCGACGGCCGTATCGCGGTGGTGATCCGCCGAGCCGTCACCCAGGACGAGCTGCGACCGATCGTCGAGCGGGTCGCCGCCGAGCAGCCGGCCCCCGACGGGCAGCGCTGATGGGCGAGACCTTCCGCCAGCTCGCCGAGTCCGGCCCGCTGCTGCTGGCCGTCGGCGCGGCGGCGCTCGCCGGCCTGGTCAGCTTCCTCTCTCCCTGCGTCCTCCCCCTGATGCCCGGCTACCTCTCCTACGTGACGGGCCTGGCCGGCGCCGACCTGGAGGGCCGGGCTGCAAGCAAGGGCACCCGGTCAACGCCTCCGGTAGCGGAGGGGGCCACCGAGGGGGGCGGGGTCGCCGTGGCGGCGCCGCCGGCCCGGCCGGTGGTCGCCGTCAAGGGGCGGGTGCTGGCCGGCACGATGCTCTTCATCGCCGGTTTCACCGTCGTCTTCGTCGCCACCGCGATCCTGTTCTCGGGCATCGGCAAGCTCTTCTTCCAGTACGAACGCACGCTGGAGATCGTCATCGGCGGGGTGATCGTGCTGCTCGGGCTCGGCTACCTCGGCGTGATCCCCGGGATGCAGCGCGAGTTCCGGATCCGGCGGCTGCCCGCCGCCGGGCTGCTCGGCGCGCCGGTGCTCGGCATGGTCTTCGCGCTGAGCTGGATGCCGTGCACCGGCCCCACGCTCGGCGCGGTGCTCGGCCTGGCCACCGCGGAGGGCAAGACCGACCGGGCGGTGCTGCTGGCCGTGGCGTACTGCCTGGGGCTGGGGGCACCGTTCGTCGTCTTCGGGCTGGGCTTCCACCGGCTGCTCGGGGTGTTCCGCGCCGTCCGGCGCAACAGCCGCTGGGTCACCCGGATCGGCGGCGCGCTGCTGATCCTGATCGGCCTGGCACTGGTCACCGGCGGCTGGCAGAACATCGTGATCTGGTTGCAGACGCATGTGGGCACCGGTGAGGTGAGCATCTGATGACGACGGTCGACGACCGGCCGGCGAGCCCGCCCGCCCCGGCGCCCCGGCGGCGGGTCAACCCGGTGCTCGCCCTGCTGCGCAACTCGTGGCGCCAGCTCACCAGCATGCGTACCGCGCTGATCCTGCTCTTCCTGCTCGCGGTCGCCGCCATCCCCGGCTCGGTGCTGCCGCAGCGCGGGGTCAACCCGGAGAAGGTCAACCAGTGGTTCCGTGACCACCCCGGCCTGGCCCCGCGGCTCGATCAGCTCGGCATGTTCGAGGTCTTCGGTTCGGTCTGGTTCTCCGCGATCTACCTGCTGCTGTTCACCTCGCTGATCGGCTGCATCCTGCCCCGGGCCCGCGACCACGTCCGGGCGCTGCGGATGAGGCCGCCAGCCGCGCCGAAGCGCCTGGAGCGGTTGCCGCAGCACGCGGTGCTGGAGGCGCCGGCCGCCGCCGAGCCCGAGGCGATCGCGGCGGTGCTGCGCCGCCGCCGCTGGCGGGTCGTGGTACGCGGCAACGAGGTCTCCGCCGAGAAGGGCTACCTCAAGGAGACCGGCAACCTGCTCTTCCACGTCTCGCTGGTCGCCGTCCTGCTCGGGGTCGCGCTCGGCTCCTGGTACGGCTGGCACGGCAACCGCCTGCTGGTGGCGGGCGCGGAGAACGCCTTCTGCAACACCCGCCAGCAGTACGCCGAGGCGTCCCTCGGCCCTCGGGTGGACAGCGCCGACCTGCCGCCGTTCTGCCTCACCCTCGACCGGTTCGAGGCGGAGTACCTCCCCTCCGGGCAGCCGTCGCGCTACTGGGCCACGGTGACGGTGGACCACCCGGACGGGGCGCCGGAGCGGACCGCCGGCTTCTCGGTCAACTCGCCGTTGCGGCTCGGCTCGGCCAACGTCTACCTGCTCGGCCACGGGTACGCGCCGATCCTGAAGTACACCGACCGGTACGGGCGCAGCCAGACCAGCACCACCCCCTTCCTCACCACCGGCGACGTCAACGTCACGGAGGAGGGCGTCGCCGTCTTCCCCGACGCGAACGTGGACCCGAAGACCGGCACGCGCGCCCCGGACCAGCAGGTCGCCTTCGACGCGATCTACATGCCCACCGCCCCGGACAGCGGACCGCCCAACCGCTCGGTCTGGCCGGAGGAGCGGAAGCCCGCGGTCAACCTGATCGCCTACCGGGGCAACCTCGGGCTGGACGCCGGGATCCCCGGGTCGGTCTACCAGCTCGACCAGCGGCAGATCGACAACGGCAAGCTCAAGCAGATCGGCGACCGGACGCTGTACCTCGGCGAGAAGTGGACCCTGGACGACGGCAGCACGCTGGAGTTCCTCGGCACGAAGCCGTACGTCACCATCTCCGTCCGGTACGCCCCCGGCCAGGCCCTGATGCTCGGGGCCTGCGTGACGCTGCTCGCCGGCCTGATGGGTTCCCTCTTCGCCCGGCGGCGGCGCGTCTGGTTCCGGGTTTCGCCCCCGGAGGGTGGATCTCCGACGAGCGGTAGTAGTTTGGTGGAGGCCGGTGGGCTGCCGCGCACCGAGCATCCGGGGTTCGCCGACGAGTTCGCGCAGCTCGTCGCCGCCGTGAGCGACGACGGGCGGGACGACCGGCGGGCGCGAGAAGGAGACGAGTGATGTCCGCACTCTCCGACCAGCTGGTCACGTACGCGATTCTGGCGTACCTGGTCGCGATGATCAGCCACGCCGTCGAGTACGCGCTGGGGAATGCTCGCGCGGTGGCGTCGAAGGTCGCCGCCCCGGCCCGGGAGCTGGTCGGCGTCGGCGGCAGCGGTGGCACCGACGGGACGATCCCGGCGTCGCCCGTCACTCCGACGGAGACCCGGCCCAGCCGGTCGGCCGCGCGGGGCGCGGTGGCCGGGGAGATCGCCGCCTGGGTCACCACGCTCGCCGTCGTGCTGCACCTGGGCGCGGTGCTCACCCGGGGCCTCGCCGCCGAGCGGATGCCCTGGGGCAACATGTACGAGTACGTGTTGACGGCCACCTTCATCGGGGCCGCGGCGTGGCTGGCGGTGCTCTGGAAGCAGCCGTCCCTGCGCCGGCTCGGGCTCTTCCTGACCCTGGTCATGGTGCTGCTGCTGGCGTTCGCCGAGCTGAAGCTCTATGTCCAGGTCACGCCGCTGATGCCGGCCCTGCAGTCGTACTGGTTCATCATCCACGTGTCGACGATCATCTTCGCCTCCGGCATCCTCCTGCTGGGCGTGGTGCCGGCCGCGGCGTACCTGATGCGGGCCGGCTGGGAGCAGGGGCGGCGGAGCTTCCCATACACCCTGGCCCGGCGGCTCCCGGCGGCGGCCGGCCTGGAGCGGCTGACCTTCGCGCTGCACGCCTTCGCCTTTCCGGTCTTCACCTTCGCGGTGATCGCCGGGGCGATCTGGGCCGAGGCGGCCTGGGGCCGGGCCTGGGGCTGGGACCCGAAGGAGACCTGGGCGTTCATTTCCTGGGTGGTGTACGCCGGCTACCTGCACGCCCGGGCCACCCCGAGCGTCAAGCGGAACGTGGCCACCTGGATCGCCATCGTGGGCTTCCTGACCATGCTGATGAACCTGTTCGGGGTCAACTTCTTCTTCACCGGCCTGCACTCGTACGCCGGCCTCAGCTGAGCCGTCCGCGCCGACCGCCGGGAGCCGCGTGGCTCCCGGCGGTCGCGTCGTCTCCGGGTCAGCTCACGGTCACCGGGGCGGTGTCGTTCGCCGGGTTGTCGTCGACCCGCGGGTAGCCGTACGGGATCCGAACCTCGCCGGGTGACCCGAGCGGGCCGTCGACCCGCAGGTCGAAATCGACCAGGAAGGTCTCACCGGCTGCGAACACCGGGCTCGGCTGGGTGCAGAACCAGGTCACCGGGGTGGCGTCGCCCTCCTCCTCGCTGGTCCAGGGAGAGCAGTCGCTCGGGCGGGCCGCCACCGTCGTCCCGGCGGGCGGCGTGAAGACGAAGTGGGTGGGCCGGTCACCGGAGATGGTGCCGTCGGGCACCCCGGGCCCGTCGTTGCGCAGGCCGACCCGTACGCGGACGGTGTCGCCGAGCGTCCCGGTGGCCGCCGCGCCGAGGGCGGCCACGTCGAACGCACCGTGGACGGCTCGCAGGTAGTACTGGCCGGAGGCGTACTGGTGGTCGGGGCCGATCACGGTCACCGGCCTGGCGACCTGCCGCAGTCGCAGCGACTGGCCGGAGTCGCGCCGGCTGAACGTCACGCCCTCGGGCAGCGGCCCGGCGGTCTCGGCGGGCGCCACGGTCTGCACGATCCGCTTGTCGCCGATCGCCGCCGGGCCGACGGTGGTGGCGAACCCGCCCGGCACCTCGTAGCGGGCCCCCGGCTTCAGGTTGCCGCCGACCGTGCAGACCACGATCGTGCTGAGCAGGTCACCGGCGCCGTACCGGCAGTTGCGGTAGGCGGCGGGCTCGAGCCCGACCGGGAAGCGGAAGGTGACCCGCAGGCCCTTGACCGGCCGGTCGCCGGCGCTGAGCAGCGCCACCGGCACGGCCAGCTGGTCGCCCGTGTCGAAGCCGTCGACGTACTCGTCGACCAGGTCGATGGCGTCCGGCCCGGCGTGCACCGTCACGGTCGCCTGCTGCGCCCAGCCGTCGAGGCCGTCGGCCAGGGCGGTGTAGCCAATCGTGCCGCTGGCGCCGTCGGCGGCACCGGGCAGCGCGCGCAGGACGATCGGCACGTTGCCGTTGATGTCCCATTCGTCCTGGCTGGCGTCCGGGGGTAGCGGGCAGGTGACGGTGGTGGTGGCCTCCGTGACGCACCAGTCCGGGAACGACGCGGTGGCGACGCCGGCCAAGCCGGACAGGTCGAAGGTCGCCCGCGGGTCGATCGCGTCGGTGCTGCTGTAGAGGTTGAACAGGGTGGTGCGGCCGGGTGCTCCCGCCGTGCCGATGGTGGTGTCGCCGAGCCAGCCGCTCACCCAGCCGGGCCCGGTGTCGGCCGAGGCGGGGGCGGGCAGGGCGGCGGCCGTGCCGAGCGCGGCCAGGGCGGCCACCCCGAGCCGGAACGCTCGGGGAACGCGCAGAGTCTTCATCGAACTCCTTGAAGGACGGTGGGCCGCGTGGATCGACAGTCCCGCGCGGCGCGGCGATCCTACGAGGAGGAGCCGACGGATGATGCCCCTGCCTGTCGCGGCCGGCGGCTCAGCGCACGCTTCCGAGAAGTGCGGCTCAGGTGCCGAACCAACCGGGGACGTCGAGGCGGAAGAAGTTCGGCTGCGCGACCGTACGCAGGTCGTCCTCCAGCGCCGCGACCCGGTCGGCGCCGAGGGTCGCCGCCCAGCGGTCGCGGAGCTGGTCGAAGACGACCGCGGAGCGGCGTAGCCCGTCCAGCCCCCGGTCGGTCAGCCGGACCAGCTTGCGCCGCGCGTCCGCGGGGTCGTCGGCGCGTTCCAGGTAGCCGACCGCCACCAGCCGGTCGACGGTCTTGCCGGCCGCCTGCTTGGAGACGCCGAGGCGCTGGCCCAGCTCGCTGGCGGTGGTGCCGGCGACGCCGACCGCCTGGAGGACGAAGCCGTGCACCGGGCGCAGGTCGGGGTGCCCCTGCCGGGCGAGCTCGGCGTGCAGGTCGTCGATGAGCGTACGGAAGCCGGCGAGCAGGAGCAGGGGAAGCGCGAAGCCGGGGCGGTCAGGCGTTGCCATGTTCGACAACCACGTTTACTATCTGGTCAACCATGTTGACTATCGTACCCGGGAGGGTCCGTCATGTCCCGACGCGTCTTCACCGCACACACCCCCGACACTGCGCCCGCCGCCGCCCGCGCCGCCATGGCCGGCATCCATCGCAAGCTCGGCCACCTCCCGGCCGCCGTCGCCCTGATGGCCGAATCCCCGGAGCTGCTCAAGGGCTTCCTGGATGCCAACGCCGTCTTCGAGACCACCGACCTGGACCCGGTCGCCCGTGAGGTGGTGGTGTTCACCGTCGCCACCCGCAACGAGTGCCACCTCTGCGTGGCCATGCACACCGTCACGCTCACCCGGCACGGCGGTACGCCCGAACTGGTCGCCGCGCTCCGGACGGGCACCGAACTGCCCGACCGGCGACTCGAGGCGCTGCGCCGGTTCACCCTCGCCGTGCTCCATCACCGGGGCGCCGTGCCGGACGACGAGATGGACGCCTTCCTCGCCGCCGGTTGGCAGCCCCGGCACGCGCTGGACGTGGTGCTCGGCGTCGGCACGTACACCATCTCGACCTTCGCCAACCGGCTCACCGCCGCTCCGCTCGACCCGCCCCTGGCCGCGTACGCCTGGGAGCCGACGGCTGCCTGAGGTGTTGACAAGGGGCCCTTCCTGTCCCGGCAGGGAGGTGCGGAAGGATGGTGGGTATGGCGGCTCGTGGCTTTCCGTACCCCGATCTCAAGGATTTCCTCGCGGCGCTGGAGCGCGCGGGCGAGCTGCGGCGGGTGAGCGTGCCGGTGGACCCGACGCTGGAGATCAGCGAGGTGGTGACCCGGACCGTGCGGGCCGGGGGGCCGGCGCTGCTCTTCGAGCGGCCGACCCGGGGCGAGATGCCGGTGGCGATCAACCTGTTCGGCACCGAGAAGCGGATGGCGATGGCGCTCGGCGTCGACTCGCTGGACGAGATCGGTGAGCGGATCGGCGGGCTGATCAAGCCGGAGCTGCCGGTCGGCTGGTCCGGCATCCGCGAGGGCCTGGGCAAGGTCATGCAGCTCAAGTCGGTGCCGCCGCGCAAGGTCAAGACCGCGCCCTGCCAGCAGGTGGTCTACCGGGGCGACGACGTCGACCTGAACCGGCTGCCGGGGCTCCAGGTCTGGCCGGGTGACGGCGGCATCTTCCACAACTACGGGCTGACCCACACGAAGCACCCGGAGACCGGCAAGCGCAACCTCGGGCTCTACCGGCTCCAGCAGCACTCGCACAACACCCTCGGCATGCACTGGCAGATCCACAAGGACTCCACCGCCCACCACGCGGTCGCGGAACGACTCGGCCAGCGGCTGCCGGTCGCCATCGCGATCGGCTGCGACCCGGTCGTCTCGTACGCCGCCACCGCGCCGTTGCCCAGCGACATCGACGAGTACCTGTTCGCCGGGTTCCTGCGCGGCGAGCGGGTGGAGATGGTCGACTGCCTGACCGTGCCGTTGCAGGTCCCGGCGCACGCGCAGATCGTGCTGGAGGGCTACCTGGAGCCCGGGGAGCGGCTGCCCGAGGGGCCGTTCGGCGACCACACCGGCTTCTACACCCCGGTCGAGCCGTTCCCGGTGCTGCACGTCGAGACGATGACCATGCAGCGCGACCCGGTCTACCACTCGATCGTCACGTCCAAGCCGCCGCAGGAGGACCACGGCCTCGGCAAGGCCACCGAACGGATCTTCCAGCCGCTGCTCAAGCTGCTGATCCCGGACATCGTCGACTACGACCTGCCGGCCGCCGGGGTCTTCCACAACTGCGCGATCGTGTCGATCCGCAAGCGCTACCCGAAGCACGCGCAGAAGGTGATGAACGCGATCTGGGGCGCGCACCTGATGTCGCTGACCAAGCTGATCGTGATCGTCGACGAGGACTGCGACGTGCACGACTACAACGAGGTTGCCTTCCGCGCCTTCGGCAACGTCGACTACGCCCGGGACCTGCTGATCACGGAGGGTCCGGTGGACCACCTCGACCACGCGTCGTACCAGCAGTTCTGGGGTGGCAAGGCGGGCATCGACGCGACCCGCAAGCTGCCGACCGAGGGCTACACCCGGGGCTGGCCGGAGGAGATGACCATGTCGCCCGAGGTGGTGTCGCTGGTCGACAAGCGGTGGAAGGAGTACGGGATCTGATGGCCACCGTCGCCGAGGTCCCGGTCGCCCGCCCGGGCAAGGTCAAGTCCTTCCTCAAGCTGGTCGCGATCGAGCACTCGGTCTTCGCGCTGCCGTTCGCGTACCTGTCGGCGCTGACCGCGATGCAGGTCCACGGCGGGCGGGTCCGCTGGCTCGACCTGCTGCTGATCACGGTGGCGATGGTCGGGGCGCGGACGTTCGCCATGGCCGCCAACCGGATCCTCGACCGGCGGATCGACGCGCGGAATCCGCGTACCGCCAACCGGGAGTTGGTCACCGGGGCGGTGAGCGTGCGGACGGCCTGGACCGGCGCCGCCGTCGCGCTGGTCGTCTTCCTCGCCGCCGCCGCCCTGCTCAACCCGCTCTGCCTGGTGCTCGCGCCGTTCGCCGTGGTCCCGCTGGTCGTCTACCCGTACGGCAAGCGGTTCACCAACTGGCCGCACGCCATCCTGGGAATCGCCCAGGCGGTCGGGCCGGTCGGCGCCTGGCTGGCGGTCACCGGCACCCTCGCCGGCTCCGGGCCGGCCTGGCTGCTCGGCATCGCGGTCGGCCTCTGGATCGGCGGCTTCGACCTGATCTACGCCTGTCAGGACGCCGACGTCGACCGGAAGATCGGAGTGCACAGCGTCCCCGCCCGGTACGGGCTGCGCTTCGCGCTGCACGCCTCCACCGTCGCGCACGTGGTGACCTTCGCGCTGTTCCTCTGGTTCGGCGCGCTGGTCGGCTTCGGCTGGCTCTGGTGGATCGGGCTGGCGCTCACCGCGTTCGCCTTCGGCTACCAGCACCTGGTGGTCAGTCCGACCGATCTCAGCAAGGTCAACCGGGCGTTCTTCACCGCCAACGGGTTCGTCGGCATCGCGCTGTTCGTCTTCGCCCTGCTCGACCTGGTGATCCGCCTCAACCTGCGCCCCTGAGCCCGCTGGGGCCGTGTTAAGAAGGGGCCCCTGCGCTACCGGAGGCGTTAACAAGGTGCCCTTCCTTACCCGCGTAGCGGGCGCTTTCCAGGGTCCAGTCGATGGTGCCGCGGACGGCATTCGAGACGCCGTCGACGTGGACGGCGACCGACTCGTCCAGCGCCGGGCCGAAGGACGGCACGGCGGCGCGCAGCGCCGTGAAGCGGGCCATCTCGCTCCGCCAACGGTCGGCGACCAGGTCCGTCGCCACGGCGATCGGCACACTCCGCTCGGCGGCCACCGCCAGCACCAGGTTGTGGCCCCCGGCGGTGGCCCGGTCCCGGTCCAGCGAGGCGATGTCGTTGAACCAGGAGAGCAGGTCGTTGGCGAGGTCGGCGAGCCGGCGCAGCGCCGGATGGTGGTAGACCGCGTCGGGCAGCGGCCGGCCGGCCGCGAACTCGATCAGCGGGTACGACACGTACGCCGCCGAGGTGGCCCGGCGCAGCTCGACGTACTCGTCGACCCCGGGTGGCCGACCGCTGGTCTTGGCGACCGCCTCCCGCCAGGCGCCGTCGAGGTGATGGGCGACGGCGTCGGCGAAGCGGAGCCGCCAGCGGGCGGGCATCCGGCGTCGGGGCTCCCGCCACGCCTGCACCAGCAGCCGGCGCAGCGGACCGGAGAAGCCGGGATGGCGGGCGCGGGGGCCCTCCCGGAGCAGGACGAGCGCACCGTCGCGCAGCGCGCGGATCCGCGCCGGGTCCGGGCGGCCCGGGCCGTCGCAGGCGTCGTCGACCAGGAAGAACCAGGTGAACAGCGCGGCCAGCACGCGCAGGTCCGGGTCGGTGGCCGCCGGGTAGAGCCGGCCGGCGTAGCGGGCGAAGCCGGCCCGGGCCAGCCGCTCCCGGGCGGCGGCGTCGAGCGGCAGGCCGAGCTGGTCGAGCTGGTCGACCAGCCACTCCTGCACGGGCTGGGCGTACGGGGACAGTCGGGGTGCGATGGGGCAGTCGGACCGGAGTGAGCGGAGCACCGCCTCCGTCATCGCCGATCCCTTCCATTGACACCGGTCGCCGACGGAAGCATGGCAGGTCGCGGGGACGCCCGCGGACCGGATGGACAAGGAGCCTGTCGCGGGACAAGTAGGGCGGTCCGGGCGGGGCCGGGCCGGGGGTGGCCGCCCGCCCGTCGGGCCGACCAGGCACGCTTGACGGCATGCGCGAACCATGGGTGGTGGGCGTCTCCGGGGCCTCCGGCACGCCGTACCCGGCCGCCGTCGTACGGGGCCTGCTCGACGCCGGTGAGGCGGTGGACCTGATCGTCTCCCGGGCCGCCCGGTTGACCATCCTCGACGAGACCGGCCGGCCCTTCCGGGACGCGCACTGGGCCGACGACCTGGCCGCCTGGCTGGGCCGCGACCTCGCCGACGCGGACGTGCGGTTCTGGCCCGCCGGCGATCTGGCCGCGGGGCCCAGCAGCGGCTCCTACCGGGTACGCGGGATGGCGGTCGTCCCGGCCAGCACCGCGGCCTGCGCCGGCATCGCGATCGGGCTTTCGAAGGACCTGTTGCAGCGCGCCGCCGAGGTGAACCTCAAGGAGCGGCGGCCGGTGGTGGTGGTGCCGCGGGAGACTCCGGTGACCCGCAGCCACCTCGAGCACCTCATCGCGTTGCACGACGCCGGTGCCGTCGTGCTGCCGGCCAGCCCCGGCTTCTACGGCGCCGGCGCGGCGGCCTCCGCCCAGCAGCTGGTCGACTTCGTGGCCGGCAAGGTGCTGGACGCGCTCGGCGTGCCGCACACGCTCTTCCGGCGCTGGTCGGGTGAGCTGGCGGCGGCCCGACGGGACGCGGACCGCACCTGACGGCGGGTCCGCGTGCCGATCCGCACCGGATCAGTACATGCTGGCGTTCGCCGGCCCGGGGCCGGTCGACGCGGTCGTGCCCGTATTGGACGGCCTGCCCATGTCCTCCGCCTCGTCCAGCATGCCCTCCCCTTCCAGCAGGGCTCGCACCTCGGATTCCCGAAACCGGCGATGCCCGCCTGGAGTCCGGATGCTGCCTATCCGGCCGGCCGCTGCCCATCGCGTCACGGTCTTCGGGTCAACCCGAAACAGTGCGGCGACCTCACCCGGTGTCAGCAGGCGATCTCCAGTGTCCACAGCCCCCTCCTCGCGTCGACGAAGCCCCCGGCTGAACACACTGCCCCCGGCCGGTGCGAGCCCAGAGCCGTCATGAGGGACGTATGGCAATTACAGCACCAGCGACCTGACGTGTCCGCCAAACGCGAAAAACGCACACAGTGAGAAGTTAGTAAATGCTACCGGCCAGGAACTCCCCTGACCGCGACATTTGTACGCGAACGGATAGGGTCACACTCCGTGGATGCGATCGATCTCAGCCTCGTGGAGTTGCTGCGCGGCAACGCCCGCCTGTCGTACGCCGAACTGGCCCGCCAGGTCGGCCTCTCCGCCCCAGCGGTGCACGAACGGGTCGGCAAGCTGGAGGCGAGCGGGGTGATCCGGGCGTACCGGGCCGAGGTGGAGCCGGAGGCGATCGGGCTGAGGGTCACCGCGCTGATCGGCATCGTGGAGGACTCCACCGCCGACACCGACGGCGTGCTGGAGGCGTTCCGGCAGATACCCGAGATCGAGTCCTGTTATTTCATGGCCGGGGTCGAGTCCTTCCTGCTCAAGGCCCGGGTAGGCACCATCGCCGAGCTGGAGCAGTTGATCGTCCGGCTGAACCGGACGCCGGGGGTGGCATCCACCCGTACCGGCATCGCCCTGTCGACAAAGTGGGAGAACCGCCCCCAGCCGATCGAGCCGCCCGCCTCCTGAACCGCCACTGATGACCACCTCAGTGCGGGGAGCAGCCGTGGTGACCGGCGCCGCCGGCGGGCTCGGTCGCGCGATCGCCGCCGCACTGCACGCCGACGGGTGGCCGGTCCTGCTCACCGATCTGGACGCCGACGCGGTGGCCGTCGCTGCGGCACCGCTCGGCGGCTGGTCCCGCCGGCTCGACGTCCGGGACGAGGCCGCCTGCGCCGAGATCGCCACGACGGCCGGCGCGGCGACCGGCGGGCTCGGGCTCTGGGTGAACAACGCCGGGCTGCTGGCCACCGGCCCGGCCTGGACACACGACGCGGCGACCCGGCGGCGACTGGTCGAGGTGAACGCGCTCGGCGCGATGACCGGAACGTTGGCCGCCCTGGCGGTCATGCGCCGGCAGGGACACGGGCACGTGCTCAACGTCGTCTCGCTCGCCGGGCTGGTCGCCGCCCCCGGCGAGACCGTCTACGCGGCCAGCAAGCACGCCCTGCTCGCGTTCAGCCTCGGCACCCTGGCCGACCTGCGGATGGCCGGCATCCGGGGCGTACACGTCTCGTGCCTCTGTCCGGGCGGGATCTGGACGCCGATGCTGTACGACAAGCTCGACGACCCCGGGGCGCTGGCCTCCTTCACCGGGTCGATGCTCACGCCGGAGCGGGTGGCCGCGCGGGCGGTGCGCCTGGCCCGGCGCCCCCGCCCGGTGGTCAGCCTGCCGCGCTGGCGCGGTGCCCAGGTCCGCCTCCTCGACACCTTTCCCCGGCTCGCCCTGGCCGTCGCCCCCGTGATCCGCGCCACCGGCCGGGCCGGCCAGCGACGGCAGGCTCGCCGGGCCCGGCAGGACCCGAGCTGACCTCGCTTGTAACGTTGCCGGCGTGACTCATCTCGACCGGTGTGACGAGACCAGCCGGACCTGGGTGACCGCGGCGATCGCCGCGGTCGAGGCGGACGCCAACCGTTCCGCCGACACCCACCTGCTGCCCTTCCCACTGCCCAGGGAATGGGGGATCGATCTCTACCTCAAGGACGAGTCGGTTCACCCCACCGGATCGCTCAAGCACCGGCTGGCCCGCTCGCTCTTCCTGTACGGCCTCTGCAACGGCTGGATCGGCCCGGACACCACGATCATCGAGGCGTCGTCCGGCTCGACCGCGGTCTCCGAGGCGTACTTCGCCCGGATGCTGGGGCTGCCGTTCATCGCGGTGATGCCCGCCGCCACCTCGCCCGAGAAGATCGCCCAGATCGAGTTCCAGGGCGGGCGCTGTCACCTGGTCGAGGACCCGGCCAAGGTGGTGATCGAGGCCCGCTGGCTCGCCGAGGACACCGGTGGGCACTTCATGGACCAGTTCACGTACGCCGAGCGGGCCACCGACTGGCGGGGCAACAACAACATCGCCGAGTCGATCTACGCGCAGCTCGCGCTCGAGCGGCACCCCGTCCCGGCGTGGGTCGTGGTGGGCGCCGGGACCGGCGGCACCAGCGCCACCATCGGCCGGTACGCCCGCTACCGCCGGCTGCCCACCAAGCTCTGCGTGGTCGACCCGGAGAACTCCGCGTTCTACCCCGCGTGGCAGGCCGGCAACTGGTCGGTGCGAACGGACCGGGGCTCCCGGATCGAGGGGATCGGCCGGCCCTGCGTGGAGGCGTCCTTCCTGCCGTCGGTGGTGGACCGGATGGTCCAGGTGCCGGACGCCGCGTCGCTGGCCGCCATGCGGGCCGGGTCGGCGGTGCTCGGCCGCCGGGTCGGTGGCTCCACCGGCACCAACCTGTGGGGCGCGTTCGGGCTGATCGCGGAGCTGCTCGCCGCCGGGCGGACCGGGTCGGTGGTCACCCTGATCTGCGACGCCGGCGACCGCTACGCGGACACGTACTACGCCGACGAGTGGGTGGCCACCCAGGGCCTCGACCTCGCCCCGCACCTCGCCACGATCGACCGCTTCCTCGCCACCGGCGCCTGGCCCGCCTGACCTCAGCCGGGCGTCAGCGCGGGTCGATGCGCTCGGCCAGGCCGGGGTAGCGCACCACGAAACCGTTCGGGTCCAGGTCCACGTCCGCGGTGAACGTGCCGCTGGCGAAGCGGATCCGGCCCGGCCCGAGCGAGGTGTAGACCTGGTCTACGGGGAGCACGGCCAGGCCGGGCAGCAGTACCCAGGCCACGGTGACCTGCCGGGCGTGGTCCGCCGGGAGCCGGCCGAGCCCGATCCGGCGTACCGGGAGGGTGTTGAACAGCGGCGAGCCGCTCAGGTCGACGTCGAGCGCGGCGGCCAGCCGGCCCGGTTCGTCGGTGCCCGGCAGGCCGGCCGGCGGGTGTCCGGCCGCCCGCAACGCCGCGTCCAGGTCACCCTCCTCGCCGGTACGCACCCGCCATCCGTCCTCGGCGCGTTCCAGGCGTACGCTCCGCGTCCAGCCGGCCCCCTCGACCTCGGCCTCCAGCAGGTTGGTGCACCAGTCCGCCCCGACCGTCAGCTGGTATCGGCAGGTGTACGGGAGGGGGTCCACGGCCAGCGCCACGCCCCGCGCGACGAGACCCTGGCGGTCGTCGAAGACGACGTGCTCGGATCCGGCGGTGTCGGTCCTGGACCAGAAGAGCGACTTCGGCATGGTCGGCATGAGGCGGACGTTACGCGAACCGACGGGCACCGGCACGGGATGCGCGAACGCCGCCGCCGAGTGGCTCGGCGGCGGCGTCCGTAATGTCTCCGCCGTTACGGCGACGGCGGCACCGGTCAGTGGGTGCGCGCCGGAGGCCGCCCGCCGAAGCCACGCCGGTCGCCACCACGCTCGGCGAACCCGCGCCGGTCGCTGCCACGCTCGGGGAACCCGCGCCGGTCGCCAGCGCGCTCGGGGAACCCGCGCCGGTCGCCGCCACGCTCGGGGAACCCGCGCCGTTCGCCGCCGCGCTCAGCGGAGCCGCGCTGGTCGCCCTGGCCGGAGCGGTCACCGAACCCGCTTCGGTCGCCGTGGCCGGAGCGGTCACCGAACCCGCGTCGGTCGCCCCGGTCGTCCCAGCCGCCGTAGCGCCGGCCACCCTGCGGGCGGTCCTCGTACCGGCGCTCGCCCGGGTCGCCGAAGCTCCGGCCAGCGCTCGGCCGGTCCTCGTACCGGCGTTCGCCGTACCGGTCCCCGGTCCACTCGCGGCGCTCCCCGAAGGGCCGGCCGGAGCGCCGGTCGTCGCGCCCGTCCCGATCGGCGAAGACGCGGTCACCGCGGTCGCCGAACCGGCGCTCGCCGCGCCCGCCCCGGTCGAACGACCCGTGCTCGCGACCGCCGGAGCGGCGCGGCCCGGACGAGCGGTCGCCGGTCCGGCGCGGCTCGGGCTCGTCGCGCACCGGTACGCCGCTGGGCTCGCGGGCACCGGTCAGCTCGGCCAGCGTCGGGTCGCCCACGCGGACCCGGGTCTGGGCCGGCTCGACGCCCGCCTTCTCCAGCATCGCGAGGGTCGTCCGGCGCTGCTTGGGCAGCACCAGGGTCGCCACCGCGCCCGACTCCCCGGCCCGCGCGGTGCGCCCGGCCCGGTGCAGGTAGTCCTTCGGGTCCTTCGGCGGGTCCACGTGCAGCACCAGGGACACCCCGTCGACGTGGATGCCCCGGGCCGCCACGTCGGTGGCGACCAGCACGTTCATCCGCCCCTCGCGGAACTCGGCCAGGGTCCGGGTCCGCATCCGCTGGGTCTTGCCGCCGTGCAGGCCGCCGGCGCGTACGCCCACCGCGGCGAGCTGCTCGACCAGCCGGTCGACGCCGAGCTGCGTACGCGCGAAGAGCATGGTGCGGCCGTCGCGGGCCGCGATGGACGCCGCGACGGCGAACTTGTCGTGCGGCGGGATCAGCAGCAGGTGGTGGTCCATGGTGGACACCGCGGCAGTCGCCGGCGCGGTGGAGTGGGTGACCGGGTCGGTCATGAACCGGGTGACCAGGGAGTCCACGTCGTTGTCCAGGGTGGCTGAGAAGAGCAGCCGCTGGGCGTCCGTCGGTGTCTTGGCCAGCAGGTCGGTGACCTCGGGCAGGAAGCCCATGTCGGCCATCTGGTCGGCCTCGTCCAGCACGGTGACCTCGACGTCGTCCAGCTTGCACACGCCGCGCTCGATGAGGTCGCCGAGCCGCCCCGGGGTGGCCACGACGATCTCCACACCCCGGCGCAGCGCGTCGATCTGCCGGTCGTACGGGACGCCGCCGACGGCGGTCTTCAGGAAGATGCCGACGGCCTTGCCGAGCGGCATCAGCGCGTCGTTGACCTGCATGGCCAGCTCACGGGTGGGCACCAGGACCAGGGCACGCGGGTGCAGCGGGCGGGCCCGGTTGCGGTCGGCGAGCCGGGCGATCACCGGCAGGCCGAAGGCGAGCGTCTTGCCCGAACCGGTCTGGCCCCGGCCCAGGACGTCGCGGCCGGCGAGAGCGTCCGGCATGGTGGCCCGCTGGATCTCGAACGGGGTGGTGATGCCCTGTCGGGCGAGCGCGTCGACCAGCCGCCGGGGCAGGCCCAGCGCGGCGAAGTCGGGGATCTCGGTGGCCGGAAGCTCCGGCGTCGGGGTCTGGTCGGCGGACGGGGACGTGCCGGGGGCAGCGGAGATGGTCAAGAAATGCCTTTCAAGCGGGGCGCATCTTCGCGATGGCCCGCCGCGGCGCTGAACGCCGCCGAATCGCCCGCAAGATCGCCCATGGGCGCGCGATCGGCGCGCCGGGTCAGTGATGATCTGCACAAGTGTACGGCGGTCCGGGGCGGTCGCCACCGCGCCGCGATGCGGTAGTGGGCGGGCTCACCCCGTCAATCGCTCAGCTGCTGCCGGTCAGCCCGCTCAGCACGTTGTCGGCCAGGAACACCACGAGCAGACTGATCGCGATCAGCAGGCCCAGCGCGACGGCCAGCACGATCACCACCCGGGTGTTGCTGGACCGGGTCGCCGGGGCGTCCTCGGCCCAGCCCTGGGCCAGGATGTGCCCGGTCAGGGAGCCGGAGTTCTCCACGTGGTTGCCCTGGGGGAACGAGACCGTGGTGAAGCCGGGCCCGTCGCTGCCCCCGTACGCCGTGCCGGCCAGGTCGGGACCGCCCTGGTCGGCCGGCCCCGCGGGCGGCCCGCCGGCCGGCTGCGCCGGCCCGCCGTCCCGCCCGGTCGGACCGGTCCGGTGGTCGTTCGAGCTGCTCGACGCCGGCCAGTTGGTCAGCGCGGGTGCCGGCACCACCGGTGCGGAGACCGCCGCGCTGGCTCTGGCCGACGGTGCGGAGACGGGCGCGCTGGCTCTGGCCATCGGGCCGGCCGTGAGCGGGCCGCCGGCCGTGCTGCCCGTGGCGGGCGGAGGTGGGAACGGCGGTGCCGGCATGGGGCCGGGCGGCGGCGGAGGCGGGGGCACCGGCGGGGCGGGCGGCGGCACCGGCGGCCCGGGCGCCGGTGGGACCGGCCCCGGTGGCGTCGGCCCCGGCGGCGGTGGCGTGGGCAACGGCGGCATCGGCCGGAACGGTGGTTCCGGCTCCGGTACGGGCGGTGCCGGCGACGGCGGGGTGGGACCCGGTACGGGCGTCGGCGCCGGCTCGGGTTCCGGTGCGGGTGGCGCCGGCGGCTGTGCGGGATCCGGCGGCTGGGCCGGCTCGGGTGGCTCCGGGTTCACCGGACCCGCCCGGTAGATGTTGGCGCCGCCGGCCCTCGCCACGGCCGCGGCGGCGATCTCGTCCGAAGACACCCGGCTCAGGCCCGGTACGGCAGCGCTGGCGCGGGCCTGAGCCGCTGCGGCCCGCGGGGCCGGTACGGGCTTGGCCGGAGCGCTCGCCCGGTAGGTGGTGGCCGCGGCCGGTGTGTCCGGCAGGTCGTCGGCCGGCGGCGGTACGGCGGCGCCGGCCACGCCGGCCCGGGCCCGGGCGACGACGGCCCGGCCGGCTTCGTCCGGGCGCTCGGTCGCGATCGGGTCGGCTTCGTCCAGGTGCTCGGTCACGGTCGCGGGGTGGCTGGCCTCGTCCGGCCGCTCGCCGGCACTCGGCCCGGTCGGACGCGCGGTGGACTCGGGCGCGGATCCGGGCTGGACCGTCTCCGCCGGAACCTGTTGCTCGCCCATGCTCGTCCCTCCGCGCCCGCTCGCCCCCGGACCGTGGCGTCGGCCAGGGGTGCCTGGGTCTCACCGTGCCATATTCCGGCCCGGCCGCACAGCCGGAGTGGACGGTTGGCTCAACCGTCGGTGCTCGGGCTGGACGAGGTCGTGCTCACCGCGCTGTTCGACGGGTCGGCGCCGCTGGTCGTCGCGCTCGGCTCGCCGGTCGTCTCGTCGCTCGGTTTGGCGCTCGGCGACTCGGACGGGCTGGCCGTCGGCGACCCCGTGGGTGAGGCGCTCGGCGACCCCGTGGGCGAGGTGCTCGGCGAGGTCGAGGGGCTGTGGCTCGGGCTCGACGTGGTGGGCTGGGGCGTGGCCGTACGGGTCGGCTTCGGGGTGGCCGTCGGGCTCGACGTCGGGCTCGACGTCGGGCTCGGCGTAGGCGTCGGGGTGGTCGCGGGCGGCGTCGGGGTGGGGGTGGCCGGGGCGGGAACCGCGCCGACCACCCGGGTGGCCGCGTAGAGCCGGCTCCAGCGGACCACCGAGATCTTGACCACGTCGCCCGTCCGCGGCGCCTCGACCATCTTGCCGTTGCCGATGTACATGGCGACGTGGTGGATGCTCGTCCAGCTGCTGCCCGAGGCGAAGAAGAGCAGGTCACCCGGGAGCAGTGCGTTCGGGTCGACCGTGCGGGAACGGGTGGCGTAGTACTGGTCGCGGGAGACCCGGGGCAGGCCGCGGTAGCCGGCCGACTGGTACGAGGCGAGGACCAGGCCGGAGCAGTCGAACCGGTCCGGCCCTTCCGCCGCCCAGAGGTACGGGTCACCGAGCTGGGCGAGGGCGTACCGCACGGCGGCCAGCGCCGTCGGGTGGGCGACCAGCCCGCTGACGCTCTGGCTCTCGACGTACGAGCTGCCGAACTGCTGCTCGGCGGCCTCCTGCCGCTTCTCGATCTCCAGCAGCTGCGCGGCGTTGTCCTTGCGCAGCTTGACCAGTGCGTCTTCCTGCTTGCGCAGCTCTGTCTGGATGTCGGTGTAGTCGGTGGCCTTGTTGCTGGCGCGTCGGTTGACCGCGTCGTACGCCTCGCGGGCGATCCGCTCGGCGGCGGTGGCCCGGGCGACCTCGCCGGCCACCGCGGTGGTGGCCCCCTCGGCCTTGTCGCCACGGGTCAACCGCTGGAGGGCACTGAGGTCGCGCAGATCGGCGCCGAACTGTCCGGGCGGGAGGGCGGCGGCGGCCTTGACCGCGTCGGCGGCGGCGGTCCGCGCGTTCTCCTGGGCGCGGGCGAGCGCCGCCACGGCCTCCTTGAGCGTGGCGTCGGCGGCCTCCAGCTCGGCCTGTATCGCTTCCCGCTCCTGCTTGACCTCGAGCAGCCGGTCGCCGAGCTCGGCGACCTGGGCGTCGAGCTGGTTGATCTGCGCGATGAGCGGCCCGTCGGAGGGGTTGGTGACGCCCGGCGTGACAGCGGGTGCGCCCGGGGTCCGACCGGGCACGCCGGGCAGCGGCAGGGTGCCGCTGTAGGTCGGTCGGGAGCCGGTGCTCGGGATCGTGTCGGGCAGCGGGTCGGCCCAGACCGGAGTGGCGATCGCGGCGGCCGCCACCACGCCGAGCAGGGCGGACCAGAGCTTCGGGCGCAGCACCGGGGAGACCACCGCGCGTACGCCTCGCTGCCGTCGGCCCTGCCTGCTGTCGGCCATTCCGCTCCCCGTCCGGTCTGGTGCGTGCCGCGCCGGGTGGGCGCGCTGGACCGGGACGGCACCGGTGTGTTGTTCCGCCCCCATCCTGTCTTACCTCACCAGCGCACCTATGTCGATGCGCGGAGGGTGACGGCCGAACGGGCGGCCGGTGAATTCCGTCGCTGCGGTCGACCGGGTCGCCGGTTCGTCTGTCGCGCGACGTACGCTCGACCGGGACAGCAGGTGGAAGGGACGGGGCTTTCGATGGACGCCGGACTCAAGCGTGAGCTCGAGGCGAAGGTCTACGCGGGGGAGCGGCTCACCCGCGAGGACGGCATCGCCCTCTACGAGTGCGACGACCTCACCTGGCTCGGGCGGCTGGCCCACCACAAGCGGACCGAGATGAACGGCGACCGGGTGATGTTCAACGTCAACCGGCACCTCAACCTGACCAACGTCTGCTCCGCGTCGTGCGCGTACTGCTCGTTCCAGCGCAAGCCAGGCGAGAAGGACGCCTACACGATGCGTATCGACGAGGCGGTCCGCAAGGCCAAGGAGATGGAGGACGAGCAGCTCACCGAGCTGCACATCGTCAACGGCCTGCACCCGACGCTGCCCTGGCGCTACTACCCCAAGGTGCTGCGCGAGCTGAAGGCGGCGCTGCCGAACGTCAACCTCAAGGCGTTCACCGCCACCGAGGTGCAGTGGTTCGAGAAGATCAGCGGCCTGAGCGCCGACGAGATCCTCGACGAGCTGATGGACGCCGGCCTGGAGTCGCTGACCGGCGGCGGTGCGGAGATCTTCGACTGGGAGGTCCGGCAGCACATCGTCGACCACGCCTGCCACTGGGAGGACTGGTCGCGGATCCACCGGCTGGCCCACTCGAAGGGCATGAAGACGCCGTCGACCATGCTCTACGGCCACATCGAGGAGCCCCGGCACCGGGTCGACCACGTGCTGCGGCTGCGCGAGCTGCAGGACGAGACGGGCGGCTTCCAGGTCTTCATCCCGCTGCGCTACCAGCACGACTTCGTCGACTCGGCGGACGGCAAGATCCGTAACCGGATCCAGGACCGGACCACGATGGCCTCGCCGGCCGAGTCGCTGAAGACCTTCGCCGTCTCCCGGCTGCTCTTCGACAACGTCCCGCACGTCAAGTGCTTCTGGGTGATGCACGGTCTCTCGGTGGCCCAGCTGTCGTTGAACTTCGGTGTGGACGACCTGGACGGCTCCGTCGTGGAATACAAGATCACCCACGACGCGGACGCGTACGGCACGCCGAACACCATGCACCGCGACGACCTGCTGCACCTCATCTGGGACGCCGGCTTCCGCCCGGTCGAGCGGAACACCCGCTACGAGACCGTCCGCGAGTACGACGCGGCCCCGTCGCTGGCCGAGCGCCGGGCCGAGCCGCAGCAGGTCTGGGCCTGACGATGACCACGGAGGAGCAGCAGCGCACCTTCCCCCGGCGGGACGCCGAGGGGCGGGTTCTCAGCCTGGGTGACCTGCTCGGGGTGAGCCTCGCCGGCCTGGTGATCGGGGTGCTGGCGCTGGTGCTCTTCGAGTGGGCGTTCGCCACGATGGGTGCGGGCGGGTTCGGGCGTACCAACGGCTGGCTGGCGGTGATCCTGCCGGTGTGGCTCTTCTGGGACGACTTCCGGGCCTGGGAGTTCGGTGCCGGCCGGGTGCTGGCGGCACTGGCCGGGGTCGCGGCCGGGGTCCTCGCGGGGCTGTTGGCGGCCGGCCTGGCCGCCGGGCTGCCGCCGCTGCTCTCCGGCGCGCTGGCCGCGACGGTGTTCACCGTGGTCTACGCGGTGGTCTGGTTTCCTGGCGTGCACTGGCTGGCCCGACGTACGGGCTGAGGCCGCGCCAGCGGTGAGGAAGAACGGAGTGCGAACGTGAGCGCGGCGGTCAAGTACACGCTGGGCCGGATCGGGCTGTTCGTCGGTGTGCTGGCGGCCCTCTGGTTCGTCGAGATGAGCATGTTCCTGCGGCTGATGCTGGCGCTGATCTCCTCCGCCGCGCTCTCGTTCGTCCTGCTGCGCGGCTGGCGGGACGAGATGGCCGGGGAGATGGCCGAGGCGTCGGCCCGGCGCCGCGCCGAGAAGGAGCGGCTGCGCTCGGCGCTCGCCGGGGACGACGAGGCGGAGCGCGCCGCCTCACGCCCCGAGGAGTAGGCCGGGGGCCTCCCCGGACGCTGCCGACCGGGCCCCGGGCCACCGGGCCGGGGAAAAACGGGCACCGGGCCGAGGAAGACGGGGCAGCGGGATCGCCGCGGTACGGCTAGGGTCTGCCGCCGTGAGTTTCCTGAACACGATCAACGGCTGGCGGACGAAGGTGTTCGTCTGGATCGGTCTGCCGGTCATCGCCGCCATCGGACTGATGCTGGGCGTCACCGACCTCGCCCCCGCCTGGCAGGCGAAGAACGGCGGCGGGACACCGGGCACCTTCACCGCGGTGCACGAGGACTGCGGCCGGCGCAACTGCGAGTGGCGCGGCACCTTCGAGGCCACCGAGGGTGGCACCCCGCGTACCGACGTGATCCTCTACGACGCGCCCGACGGGCTGGCCCCGGGTGCCACCGCCCCGGCCCGGGACACGGGCGCCCGCGCGGGCGTCTTCTCCACCACCGGCGGGTCGACGTACCTGCTGGTCACCGGGCTCACCCTGGCCGGCGTGGCGGCCCTGGTGGCCTGGGTGGTGATCATCGTGCGGGCGATCCGTCGCCGCCGCGAGGCGGCTCAGCCGACGCCTCCGCCCGCCTCGTTCGCCCCGTCGGCGTAACGCCACGGCAGCCGACCACCAGTGTCGACGGGCCCGGCACCGCCCCGACGGGACAGTGCCGGGCCCGTCCCGTCACCAGTTGGTCGAGCCCGGTACGACCGGCCAGGGCCGGTCCGCCGGCTTGATCAGGTACGCGATGCCGCCCGAGCCGCCGGCCACGGTGCCGTTCGCCCGGTACCGCTTGGTCCGCAGCCAGATCTGCTCGAACTGCTCCCGCTTGTAGACGTTGCGCACCGCGGCGTTCGAGGAGGAGGCGGGGTCGTTGACGATCACGTCACCGTCGGCGGTGAACCCGACGATCACGAAGAGGTGCCCGGAGGTGCCGTAGTTCGACCCGTCCAGCTCGGTGTCGAGGAAGGACTGCGAGGTGACGACCGGGATGCCGGCCTTGATGAACCGTTCCACCTCGTCCAGCGAGTGCAGCCGGGTGACCTTGGCGTCGATGTTCGGGAAGCTGGCCGCGTACGCGGTGTTGAACGGCCAGTTGCCCGCGCCCTCGTACTCGTTGTCCCAGGTCATCCGGGCGGCGTGGGCGACCTGCGGGTCGGTGTAGCCGGGCCGGATCCAGGACATGGCCTCGGTCGAGGGCAGCTTGCCGTAGTACTCCAGCACCATGGTGGTCGAGGTCGGGCTGCACCAGACCTGTCCACCACCGCCCCACTCGGGGTAGTTGCCCCGGTGGATCATCTGAGAGCGGGCCGGTACGGGCAGCTCGGTGCCCCAGGCGATCCCGCCCTTGCTCGGCGTGACGGTGAACCGGTCCGGCACGTTCGAGCTCATCGCGCCGAGCATCCAGACCCGCGGCGAGGCGGCCTGCCCCGGCGCCCGGTAGAGGGTCAGCCGGAGCTGGTACGACCGCAGCAGCACCCCCTTCTTGGCGTCGTCGATGGAGAAGGTGTCGGTCCAGATGGTCGACCACGGGTCGCCCTGGCCGTCCAGGGTGGCCCGCTTGATGTCCCGGTCCCCGGAGGCCCAGCGGCCCATCACGTACCAGGGGGTCTGCTGGCCGGTGTTGTACGTGCCGTGCAGCTCGACCTGGATCCAGGTGCCGGCCGGGGTCTCCGCGTTCCACGAGGCGACCAGCTCGGTGGCGTCGAAGCCGACCGTCCGCTCCGGCGAGGTCCAGGTGGCGTACTCCCAGGTGCGGGTGGTGCCGGCGTGCTTGTCGGTGAACTCGGTGGTGCCGGCCGGCTGGTCGATGGTGATTCCGGTGCGGTGCCCCGGGATGGCGTACGTCCCCTGGTGGGTGCCGGTACGCCAGTCGGGGTACTTCGACCACTCCTGGAAGGTGATCTGCTCGTCGTGCGGGCCGGTCGGAAGGTTGTTGTCCGCGAGTGCGGGCGCGGTGGTGCCGAGGAGGGCGAGCGCGGTCACGCCGGCGAGGGCGACCGCGCGCAGGGGTTTCGTGATCATGGCAGCTCCCACAGGAGAACGGCATCGTTGCCGTTCACTGTCGCCCGTGGCGGGAACTTTCGCCAGAGGTATGTCGGGGGAAAATCTTTGCCGGCGGGAGGATCCGGTCGGGATGGCAGCAGTCAGTGATGGATGTTGATATGACCAGGTGACTCTGGTGAAGTGTGCGGACAGCGGATCTTCCGTACCCCGAGGAGGTTGTCCATGGCCTTCCGCACGTCCCCGCTCCGCCGCCGGTTGGCGCTCGTCGCCGCCGTCGGCCTGACCCTCGTCACCGCCATCACCGGGCCGGCCGCCGCGCGGCCGGCCCCGGACCGGTCCGCCGAGCCGGCCGCCGTCGCCTACCGTGTCCTCGGTCCGCGTACGCTCGCCGACCGGAACGCGGTCGCCCGCACCGGCGCGGCGATCGACTACTCCGAACACGGCGTCCTGTACGTCACCGCCACCAGGGCGGAGGCCGCCGCGATCAGCCGGCTCGGCTTCCGGCTGGAGGAGGACGTGGCCCCGGCCGGCGACATCGGCACGTACGGCTTCCCGTCCGCCGACTCCAACTACCACGACTACGCGGAGTTGACCGCGGTGGTGAACAAGGTGGTCGCCGACCATCCCGCCATCGCCCGCAAGCTCAGCATCGGCCGGTCGTACGAGGGCCGGGACCTGATGGCGGTGAAGATCTCCGACAACGTCGGCACGGACGAGAACGAGCCGGAGATCCTCTTCAACGCCCAGCAGCACGCCCGCGAGCACCTGACCGTCGAGATGGCGATCTACCTGCTCAACCTCTTCACCGACAACTACGGCACCGACTCCCGGATCACCAACATCGTCAACTCGCGGGAGATCTGGATCGTCCCCACGATCAACCCGGACGGCAGCGAGTACGACATCGCCACCGGCTCGTACCGGTCCTGGCGGAAGAACCGGCAGCCCAACAGCGGCTCGTCGTACGTCGGCACCGACCTGAACCGGAACTGGTCGTACCAGTGGGGCTGCTGCGGCGGCTCGTCCGGCTCCACCTCCTCGGAGACCTACCGCGGGCCGTCCGCGTTCTCGGCGCCCGAGACGCAGGCGCTGCGCAACTTCGTCAACAGCCGGGTGGTCGGCGGGGTGCAGCAGATCAAGGCGAACATCGACTTCCACACCTATTCCCAGCTGGTGCTCTGGCCGTTCGGGTACACCACCGCGAACACCCCCAGCGGGATGACCGCCGACCAGTACAACACCTTCGCCGCCATCGGTCGGCAGATGGCGGCCAGCAACGGCTACACCCCCGAGCAGTCCAGCGACCTCTACATCGCCGACGGCACCAGCATCGACTGGATGTGGGGCAACCACCGCATCTGGGCGTACACCTTCGAGATGTACCCGGGGTCGGCCTCCGGCGGCGGCTTCTACCCGCCGGACGAGGTGATCCCGACGCAGACCGCCCGCAACAAGGAGGCGGTCCTGCTGCTCTCCGAGTACGCCGACTGCCCGTACCGGGCGATCGGCAAGCAGAGCACCTACTGCTGACCGCACCGTCGTGAATCCGTGGGTGGGGCCCCGGTCCACCCCCGCGGGGCCCCACCCACCCCCGCCCGTCCGGATGATCTCCGCTGGTCGTGCGCTACGGTGGCACCGACCAATCCGCAGCGAATCCGGTGCGAAACCGGCGCTGTCCCGCAACTGTGATGCCCCGTATCCCACGGGGACGAGCCAGGTCGCCTGCGGCACGGTCGCGACTCGCGCTCTCGAGGAAGGGCGCCTCGCGGACGGGTACGCCCAGGCGCTCCCTGTCGGCGAAGCACCACGCTCCTCGACCGACAGGAGGACCGATGTCCAGACGTACCCCCCGGCTCTTCGTCGCCGCCCTCGCGGCCGGCGCTCTCCTGCTCGGCGGCTGCGCCGAGAAGACCTCGACCGACACCCCCGCCGCCGGCAGCAGCTCGGCCGCCGCCTTCCCGGTCACCGTCGGCAAGCTGACCCTGGAGAAGCGCCCGGAGAAGATCGTCTCGCTGTCGCCGACCGCGACCGAGGTGCTCTTCGCGATCGGCGCCGGCAAGCAGGTCACCGCCGTCGACGACCAGTCGAACTACCCGCCGGAGGCGCCGAAGAGCGACCTCTCCGGCTTCCAGCCGAACGCCGAGGCGATCGCCGGCAAGAGCCCCGACCTGGTGGTGCTCTCCAACGACACCAACAAGATCGTCGACCAGCTCACCACGCTGAAGATCCCGGTGCTGCTCGCCCCGGCCGCGGCCACGCTCGACGACACGTACCAGCAGATCACCGACCTGGGCGCGCTGACCGGCCACCCGGGCGAGGCGGCCGACCTCACCAAGAAGATGAAGGACGAGATCGCCGCGCTCACCGGCAAGCTGCCGCAGCGCGCGCAGAAGCTCACCTACTTCCACGAGCTGGGCCCGGAGCTGTACACCGCGACCAGCAAGACCTTCATCGGCTCGATCTACGCCCTCGCCGGGCTGGCGAACATCGCCGACCCGTCCGACGCCGACGGCAAGAAGTTCGGCTACCCGCAGCTCTCCCAGGAGGTCATCGTCAAGGCGAACCCGGACTTCGTCTTCCTGTCCGACACCAAGTGCTGCCAGCAGACGCCGGAGACGGTCAAGGCCCGCAGCGGCTGGGCCGGCATCACCGCGGTGAAGAACAACCAGATCGTCGCCCTCGACGACGACATCGCCTCGCGCTGGGGCCCGCGCGTGGTCGACCTGCTGCGGGTCATCGTCGACGCCACCGCCAAGGTCCCGGCGTGACCTGCCGGTGAGCGTGCGACCAGCGGAATCCGTCGGCACGGCCGGGACGCTCGACACGTCCCGGCCCGCCGACGCGCGTACGGCCCGGCCGGGCGCCGCGGTCCGGCCGGCCGGGCTGCGCAAGCGCTGGCTGCTGGCCGGCCTCGGCGCGGTGCTGGTCGCGCTGGTCGCCGGGGTGTCCCTCGGTCCGGTCAGCCTGCCGCCCGGCAGCGTCGCCGCCGAGCTGCTCAACCTGCTGCCGGGAGTGCACCTGGAGAGCGGGCTCACCGAGCGCGAGATCGCCATCGTCACCGAGCTGCGGCTGCCCCGGGTCGTGCTCGGCCTGCTCGTCGGCGGACTGCTCGCCCTGGCCGGCGGCTGCTACCAGGGCGTCTTCCGGAACCCGCTGGCCGACCCGTACCTGCTGGGAGTGGCGGCCGGGGCCGGGCTCGCGGTGACCGCGGTGATCGCGCTCGGGGTCGGGGCGGGCGGGGCGATCAGCGGGATGCCGGTGACGATCCCGCTGGCCGCGTTCGCCGGATCGCTCGGCGCGGTCGCCCTGACGTACCTGCTCGGGGCGGCCGGCGGGCGCGGCCGGTCACCCGCCACGCTGATCCTTGCCGGGGTGGCGGTCTCGGCCTTCCTCGCCGCCGGGCAGACGTACCTGCTGCAACGGCACGCCGAGAGCATCCAGCAGGTCTACTCCTGGCTGCTCGGCCGGCTGGCCACCGCCGGCTGGCACGACGTCCGGCTAGTCCTGCCGTACTTCCTGCTCACCGCGGTCGTGGTGCTGCTGCACCGGCGCGAGCTGGACGTGCTCTCGGTCGGCGACGACGAGGCCACCAGCCTCGGGCTGCACCCGCAGCGCTCCCGCTACCTGCTGATCGCCGCCGCCTCGCTGGGCACCGCCGCCGCGGTCTCCGCCTCGGGGCTGATCGGCTTCGTCGGCATCATCGTGCCGCACACCGTACGGCTGCTCGCCGGGTCCAGCTACCGGGTGATCCTGCCGCTGTCCATGCTCTTCGGCGGGGCGTTCCTGGCGCTCACCGACGTGGTCGCCCGGACCGCCGCCGCTCCGGCCGAGATCCCGATCGGCGTGGTGACCGCGCTGCTCGGCGGCCCGTTCTTCGTCCTGGTCCTGCGCACCGCCCGCCGGGTGTTCACATGAGCGCGGTAGAAGTCCGGGACCTGCGGGTCAGCCTCGGCGGCGCGCCGATCCTGGCCGGCGTGGACCTGACCGTCGCCGTGGGCGAGTGGGTCACCGTGATCGGCCCGAACGGCGCCGGCAAGTCGACCCTGCTGCGCGCCGTCGGCGGCCTGCTGTCCGCACCGGGCGCGGTCACCCTCTTCGGTACGCCGAGCCAGGCGCTCCGCCGCCGCGACCGGGCCCGGATCGTCGCCACCGTCGCCCAGTCCCCGGTGATCCCGGCCGGCATGTCGGTCTTCGACTACGTGCTGCTCGGCCGCACCCCGTACATCCCGGCGCTGGGCCGGGAGTCGGCCGGCGACCTGGCCGCCGTGCAGGAGGTGCTGGACCGGCTCGACCTGGGCGCGTTCGCACGCCGGGAACTGGCCACCCTCTCCGGCGGGGAGCGGCAGCGGGTCTTCCTGGCCCGCGCCCTGGCCCAGGGGGCCACCCTGCTGCTGCTCGACGAGCCGACCAGCGCGCTGGACATCGGCCACCAGCAGGAGGTGCTGGAACTGGTCGACCAGCTCCGGCGCGAGCACGGCCTTACCGTGCTCGCCACCATGCACGACCTGTCGATCGCCGGCGAGTACGCCGACCGGCTGGTGCTGCTCGCCGACGGCCGGGTGGCCGCTGCCGGCCCCGCGCACGAGGTGCTCACCGAGGACCTGCTCGCCACCCACTACCGCGCCCACGTCCGGGTCATCGAGGGCGACCACGGCCCGCTCGTCGTCCCCGTCCGCCCCCGGTGAAGAAAGGGGCCCCGCTAGGCGGTGGTGCGGCGTACGGGGTGGAGGGCGACGGCGGAGAAGAGGGCGCCCTGCGGGTCGCGAAGGGCGGTGAGCCGGCCCTTCGGGGTGTCCCGGGGCGGGACCAGGACGGTGGCGCCCAGCTCGGTGGCCCGCGCCGCGGTCGCGTCGGCGTCCGCCACGGCGAACCACACCGACCAGTACGCCGGCAGGTCGGCCGGCAGCTCGGCCAGCGGCCGCGTCATCCCGGCGACGATCCGGGCGCCGCACCGCCACCCGGTGTACGGGAAGGGCTCGCCCGGCTGCTCCTCCGCGTGCCAGCCGAACACCAGCGCGTAGAAGTCCCGGGCTCCCTCCGGGTCGGGGGTGACCAGCTCGTTCCAGCACATCGCCCCCGGGGCGTTGAACAGCTCCGCGCCCCGCATCGCCATCGGCTGCCAGACGCTGAACACCGCCCCGGCCGGGTCGGCGAGGACCGCCATCCGGCCCTGGTCGAAGACGTCGAACGGGGCGACCACCACCTGCCCGCCGGCCGCCTCGACCCGGGTGGCCACCAGCTCGGCGTCGTCCGTCGCCACGTACGTCGACCAGATCGGCACCTGGTCGGGTGAGGCGGGCGGGCCCACCCCGGCCACGGCCCGGCCGTCCTTGAGGAAGACGGTGTAGCCGCCCGCCGCGGGCTCCGGGGAGACCCGGCCGGTCCAGTCGAACAGTTCCGAGTAGAACCGCTTCGCGTCAGCCAACCCCGGGGTCGCCAGGTCGGTCCAGCAGGGCGTGCCGGGCTCCACGCCGCTCACGGTGACCCCTCTCGCCGAGGGCGGCCCCGCTGGCACGCCCCTGCCGGCATCGTGGCACCGTCCCGTCCTGCGCCGGGCCGGAATCGGGCAAGACGTCAGGTGAAGCGGCGCCCCTCGTCCCGCCGGTACGCCCACGCGGCGATCCCCGCCAGCACCACGACCCAGACGCCGAGCATGACCAGGGAGACGGCGCTCGGTCGCCAGTCGGTCACCGCGGCCCACACCACCTCCACCGCGCCCCGGGTGGGCAGGTAGGGGGCGATCGCCTTGATGAAGCCGGGCGCGCTGTCCGGGCCGGAGAGCAGGCCCCCGTTGAAGGCGAGCGGAAAGAAGATGAGCTGGGCGGCCACGATCGCCGCCTTGCTCGGCAGCGAGTAGCCGATGGCCAGCCCGAGCAGGGTGAACGGCACCGAGATCACCGCCACCGCGCCGGCGCCGAGCAGGAACTGCACCGGGGTCACCCGGGCGGCGGTGCCCACCGCGGCGATCACCACCACCGGGATCATGGACAGGTAGGTCAGGGCCAGACCGGCCAGGATCCGCCCGGCGAACCGGGGTGCCGGCCCCGCGGGCAGGGTCCGGGTGTACGTGTCCCAGGGCTTGTCGCGGTCCTCGGCGACACCGACCCCGTACTGGAAGATGTTGGCGCTCATCACCGCGAAGGTGACCATGGCGGCGGTGGCGTAGGTGGCACCGGTCGGGTCGTCGCCGGCGAAGGGCACCACGAAGAAGAGCATCGCGGCGGCGGGGAAGAACGCGCTGCCGAAGATCGCCACCGGGATCCGGACGGTTTCGAGCAGCTGGTAGCGGGCGTGGAGCAGGGCGAGCGGCACGGGATCTTCTCCTCAGACGGTGGCGGGCGCGGGCCGGTCGCCGGCGGTGATGGCGAGGAACGCCTCCTCCAGCGAGGTGGGCCGAACCTCCAGGTCCCGGAACGTCACCCCGGCCGTGACCAGGTCGCGGACGAGTTGGTCGGCGTCCGTGGTGAGCAGGTGGGTACGCCCGTCGGCGCGTTCGGTGGCCACCACCCCGGGCAGCGGCGGCAGGTCGTCGGCGACGAGGCTGACCCGGCGTACGCCGACGATGCCCCGGATCGCCTCGACCGTGTCGTCGGCGAGCACCCGGCCCTGGCCGATCACCACCACCCGCTGCGCGAGGGCCTCCACCTCCTCCAGGTAGTGGCTGCTGAGCAGCACCGTCCCGCCCTCGGTGTGGAAGCCGCGGATCGCCTCCCAGAGGGCGTGTCGCGCCTCGACGTCGAGCCCGGTGGTCGGTTCGTCGAGGATGACCAGCCGGGGCCGGCCGACGAAGGCGAGGGCCACCGCGAGCCGGCGGCGCTGCCCGCCGGAGAGCCCGCCGGTCTGCCGCTTCACCTGGTCGCCGAGGCCGAACCGGTCGAGCAGTTCGTCCCGCGGAACCGGATCGGGGAAGTGCCGGGAGACGAAGTCGATCACCTCGCCGACCCGCAGCGTGGCGGGTAGGCCGGTCTCCTGCGGGGTGACCCCGAGCTGGCGCCGGCTCGCCGCGTCGCGCGGATCGGCGCCGAACAGCTCCACCCGCCCGGCGGTGGGTCGGCGCACCCCGACCAGCAGGTTGATCAGCGTGCTCTTGCCGGCGCCGTTCGGGCCGAGCAGGCCGACCAGCTCACCGGCGCGGACGGTCAGGTCGACCCGGTCCAGGGCCAGCACCTCGCCGTAGCGGCGGCTGACCTGGTCGGCGCGGGCCAGGATCATCGGGTCTCCTCTGTGGGTCTTGGTCCCGGGCGACTGTCGTAACCTGTGTAGCTTGCCGGCGCCAGTCCTCGCCATCTGGGAACGCGCCGGCCGCAGCGCGCCCGGGCCGACGACGGCTCCGGTCACGACCGATACTGGCCCGATGGACGAGACCAGCTACCGCGACCGGATCGACCAACTCGTCGAGCCCGGCGAGCGGGTGCTGGCGTACGTGAAGGCCGACGCCGCCAAGGGGGCAGCGCCGGCCGCGCCGTCCGACGCGGCGGAACCGGCGGCGCCCGCCGGCCGGCTGAGCGGCGGAGCCATCCTGTTCAACCTGATCTCCCCGCTGGTCAGCTGGGGGTGGGGCGACCGGCTGGTGGACCGGATGCTGTGGGGGGTCGCCGGGCGCGGCGCCCCCGGGTCGGCCGCCTCCCGTCTGCACCATGCGCTGCACCCGCCCCGGCCGGACCTGGCGGTGCGCGACACCCTGCTCGCCGTCACCGACGGCCGGCTGCTGGCCTGTGTGAGCGGGCCGATGAAGCTGCTGTCCAGCCGGGAGGACGACGACCGGTCGGTGGCCGGGACCGGGATCGCCTGGTCGGCGGCGCGGGCGGAGGTGGCGTCGGCCCGGGTGGGCTGGCACCGGCTCAACCCGAAGCGGCTGCGCATCGACTTCACGGACGGCTCCTGGCTCGCCTTCACCGTGCCGATCGCCGAGTCGGGCCGGCCGCTGCGCGCGGTCGCCGCCGCCCTCTCCGGCTGAGGTAACGACCCGCGCGGGCGGCGGCCGTGACGCGCCGTGCTGTCACACGCCACTGTGGAGCGGAAGCGGTCATCCGTCCAGTCGTGAATGGAGGTTCAACGGAGGGTGTCCATCAGCTGAACTCAATAGCATCGTCAGGTACCGATGCCGTAGCCAGCGGCGATGCCCAGGTGCGGGAGGGACGCGGTGCAGGGGTCCGGCGAGTACACCTTCCCGGCATCGTCGGCCCAGGAATGGATCTGGCTGGCCAGCCAGATCGGCACCGGGTCGGCCGCCTACAACCTGCGCGGCTACGCCCTGCTTCCGGCACGGGTCGATGCCGATGTGGTGCGCGCCGCGCTGGCCGAGCTCGTCCGGCGGCACGAGCCGTTGCGTACCGCACTGCGGCTGCGCGACGGCGCGCCCACCCAGGTCGTGCACACCGAGGTGCCCGTCGACCTGGCCCACCTGGACGTCGCCGCCCTGCCCCGGCCGGAGGCGGTCCGGCGGGCGAGGGAGGTCGAGGCGGCGGACCTCGCTGAGCCGTTCGCGCTCGATCGGGCACCGCTGTGGCGAGCCCGGCTGGTCCACCTGCCCGAGCAGAGCAGGCTGCTGTTCGTCGCCCACCACGCGATCTTCGACGGCAACTCGGTGCCGATCCTGGCCGCCGAGATGCGCGAGCTGTGTGAGGCGGCCGTCGAGGGCCGGCGGGCCCGACTGCCCGAGCTGGAGATCCAGTACGCCGACTACGCCGCCTGGCAGGCCGAGCGGCTACGCACCGGCGCCGGCGACGTCGACCTGGCCTACTGGCGGGACCGGCTGGCCGGGGCGCCGGTCGTGCACGGCGTGCCCATCGACCACTCACGCACCGCCGGGCCGGGCCGTCCCGGCGCGGAGCTCCTCTTCGACCTGCCCGAGGAGCTGCGTACCGAGCTGGGTGCACTCGGCCGCCGGCACTCGGCCAGCCCGGCCATGATCCTGCTCGCCGGCTACGTGGCGCTGCTGTACCGGCTCTCCGGCGACGCCACGGTGCTGGTCGGCCTGCCCGTGGCCGGCCGCGACCGGCCCGAGCTCGCACCGCTGATCGGCATGTTCGTCAACACTCTGGTGCTGCGCGTCGACACCTCCGGCGACCCCGGCTTCGGCGAGCTCGTCGAGCGGGTCCGGGACACCATGCTGGCCGCCTTCGAGCACCAGGAGCTGCCCCTGCCCCGGTTGGTCGAGGCACTCTCGCCGCCCCGTACGCCGGGGGTGCAGCCGCTCTACCAGCTCGGCTTCAACTACCTGGGCAAGGTGGAGCTGAGCACCAGCAACGGCAGCGCGCACGAGGAGCTGCTGCTGGAGGTCAACGAGACGGCGGGGCGGCTGGAGTACCGCCGCGACCTGTTCGACGCCGGCACCGCGGAGCGCCTGGTGCGCCGCTACCTGTGCCTGCTGCGTGCCGCGCTGGCCGCGCCCGACGCCCGGCTGTCGGCGCTGCCACTACTGGACGAGGCGGAGCAGCTGCTGCTGGCCGGGTGGAGCACCGGCGGTCCCGCCGACCCGCCCGGCGGCACGGTCGTCGACCTGATCCGAGCCCGGGCCGCCGAGCGTCCGGCGGCGGTCGCCCTGCACGACGGTGCCACCTCGATCACGTACGCCGAGCTGGAGCGACGGGCCGGCCGGCTGGCCGCGCGGCTGCGGGCGGCCGGCGTCGGCCCCGAGCAGCTCGTGGGTCTCGCCCTGCCCCGCTCCGCCGACGTCGTCGTGGCGATGCTGGCGGTGCTCCGGTCCGGCGCGGCGTACGTGCCCCTGGACCCGGCCTCCCCGGCGCAGCGGCTGGCGTACCTCGTCGAGGACGCCGCCGCGTCGGTGGTGGTCACCGCGACCGGCTTGCGGTCGGCCCTCCCGCCCGGGCCGTACACCGTGCTCTGCCTGGACGACCCCGACCCGGCCGGCGCGGACGGTCCCGGACTTGCCGGTGCGGACGACGCCGACCCGGCCGCCCCCGCGCCCGGTGACCTGGCATACGTCATCCACACCTCCGGCTCGACCGGCCGCCCGAAGGGCGCGATGATCGAGCACCGGTCCCTCGCCGCGCACGCCGTCTGGTTCGCCCGGCGGCTCGACGTCACCCCGGCGGACCGCCTCCTCGTCCTCGCCTCGCCCAGCTTCGACGTCTTCGGCCAGGAGGTCTACCCGGCGCTGGTGGCCGGCGCGACCCTGGTGATCGCCCCGCCGGCCGGCGCCTTGGACGCGCCCGCCCTGCTGGAGACGGTGCGCCGGGCTGAGGTCACGCTGCTGTCCTGCGTGCCCACCGTGCTCAAGCACCTGGTCGCCGAGCCGGGCCTGGCCGACTGCCGCAGCCTGCGCCGGGTCACCTGCATCGGCGAGCAGCTCACCGGCGACCTGGCCGCCGACCTCGCCGCGGTCCTGCCGGTGCCGCTGCACAACCTGTACGGGCCGACCGAGACCACCATCGCCGTCTCCGCCCACACCGCGCCGCCCGGCGAGCGCGTCGCCGGGCCGGTACCGATCGGCGGGCCGATGCCGGGCTGCACGCTGCACGTGCTCGACGAGCGCGGCGAGCCCGTGCCGGTCGGGGTGCCCGGGCACCTGCACATCGGAGGAGTCCCGGTCGGCCGGGGCTACCTGGGCCGACCGGCCGAGACGGCGGCGGCCTTCGTCCCGGACCCGTTCGGCCCGCCCGGCTTGCGGCTCTACCGCACCGGCGACCGCTGCCGCTGGCGGCACGACGGCACCCTGGAGTTCCTCGAACGCCTCGACCGCCAGGTGAAGGTCAACGGCCTGCGGGTGGAGCTCGGCGAGATCGAGACCGCGCTGCGCGCCCAGCCGGGCGTACGGGAGGCCGCCGTCGTGGTGCACGCCGACCCGCACGGGCAACGGCTGGTCGGGTACGTCGTCGGCGACGCCGACCCGGACGCCCTGCGGCCGGCCCTGCGCGCGATCCTGCCCGCGGCCCTCGTCCCGGCCGCCGTCGTCGGCCTGCCCGCGCTGCCCACGCTGCCCAGCGGCAAGCTGGACACCGGCGCGCTGCCCACCCCCGCCGCACCGGCACCGGCGCCGACGTCGCCGAGCACCGCCGCGGAGGAGATGGTCGCCTCCGTCTGGGCGGAGGTGCTCGACACCCCGGCGGTGGACGTGCACGCCGACTTCTTCGACCTGGGCGGGCACTCGCTGCTGGCCGGCCGGGTGACCGCCCGGCTGGCCGACGCGCTCGACCTCGACCTGCCGATCCACGTGCTGTTCGCCCATCCCACCGTGGCCGGGCTCGCGGCCGAGGTCGAACGGCTGCTCATCGCCCGGCTCGACCAGCTCTCCGACGACGAGGCAGCCGAGCTGCTCACCGCCCCCGAGAGGTGACCCGAATGCCCCCAGCACCGGACTCGGCAACCCGGGACGTCCAGCTCTCCGCGACCAAACAGGCACTCCTGGAGCGGATGCTGCGCCCCCGCACGGCCACCGGCCTCCGGGTCACGACCCGGCCGGCGACAGAGCCCCGCGAGCTGTCGTACGCGCAGGAGCGGCTCTGGTTCGTCGAGCAGTTCGGCACCGGCGCCGCCGCGTACCACGTCTCGGTGGGCGTGTGGCTGGACGGCGACCTCGACCCCGACACGCTGCGGGCGGCGCTCGACGACGTGGTCGCCCGGCAGGAGAGCCTGCGGATGAGCTTCCCGCCGGACGCGGACGGGCAGCCGTCGGTCGCCGTCGCCTCGGCGCTGCCCGTGCCGTTCCAGCTCGCCGAGGTGACCGCCGACGACCCGGCCGAGGCGCGCCGGCAGGCCCTGGACCTCGCCCGCGCCGAGGCGGCCGGCCCGTTCGACCTGGCCGCCGGCCCGCTGGTCCGGGCCCGGTTGATCCGGTACGCCGAGCAGGCCCACCTGCTGTCCTTGGAGACCCATCACATCGTCAGCGACGGGTGGTCCATCGACGTGCTGGTCGGCGACCTGCTGACGGCGTACCGGGCCCGGCGGGACGGGACGGACCCGGCCTGGTCGCCGCTGCCGGTGCAGTACGGCGACTACGCCCACTGGCAGCGCCACCACGCCGGGGCCGAGCGGGGGCTGGCGTACTGGGTCGAGCACCTCACCGGCGTACCCGCCCTGGAGCTGCCGACCGATCGCACCCGGCCACCGACGCAGCGCTTCGACGGCGCCACCCACCGGTTCGAGATCGACACGGAGCTGACCACCGCCGTCACCGAGCTGGCCCGCCGGCACGACGCCACGCTGTACATGACCCTGCTCGCCGCCTATCAGGTCCTCCTCGGCCGGTACGCCGGGCAGGACGACTTCGCGGTCGGCTCCCCGGTGGCCGGGCGCGGCCACCCGGAGCTGGAGGGCCTGGTCGGCATGTTCGTCAACATGCTGCCGATGCGGGCGCGGCTGGACGACGCGGAGTCCTTCGCCGGCCTGCTCGCCCGGACCCGGCAGGCCGTCCTCGACGGGCTCACCCACCAGCACGTGCAGTTCGAGCAGATCGTCGCCGAGCTGGGCGTGCCCCGCGACGTCAGCCGCGCGCCGTTGTTCCAGGTCACCTTCGCGCTGCAGAACTACCAGATGCGCGACCACGCCGCCGGGGCCGACCAGGGCGGCCCGGCCGCCCGGTGGGAGGTCCTCGACCTGTCGGCCACCCGCTTCGACCTCGAACTGCTCGCCGTGCAGACCCGCGACGGGCGGCTGTGGTGCGAGTTCACCTACAACGTCGCGTTGTTCGACGCGGCGACGGTCGAGGCGCTGAGCCGCCACCTGACGCAGCTGCTGCGGGCGGTGACCGCCCGCCCGGACGCCCCGCTGCGCTCCGTCGACCTGCTCGTCGAGGACGAACGGGCCCGGATCCTCGGCGAGTGGGCGGGCGGAACGGCGTCGCACCCGGTCGAGCGGACCCTGCACGGGCTGTTCGAGGCGCAGGCCGCCCGCCGGCCCGACGCCGTCGCGGTGGTCTGCGGCGCGACCGAGGTCAGCTACGCCGAGCTGGACCGCCGAGCGGAGCGGCTCGCCCACCGGCTGCGCCGGCTCGGGGTCGGCCCGGACACGTTGGTCGCTCTGCACCTGCAGCCCAGCGTGGCGACCGTCGAGGCGATCCTCGGCGTGCTCAAGGCCGGCGGCGCGTACGTGCCGCTGAACCTGGCGTACCCCCGGGAGCGGCTGGAGTTCATCCTCGCCGACACCGGCGCGTCGATCCTGATCACCGAGCGGGAGCTGCGCGACCGGCTGCCGGGCCACGCGGGCCGGGTGGTCTGCCTGGACGACGACGAGCCGGACCCGACCGAGGCCGGCACGCCGGAGCCGGTGACGGTCACCCCCGCCCACCTGGCGTACGTCATCTACACCTCCGGGTCGACCGGCACCCCGAAGGGCGTGCTGATCGAGCACCGGCAGGTGGTGCGGCTGCTTACCGCCACCGAGGCGCACTTCGACTTCGACGACACCGACGTCTGGGCGATGGTGCACTCGTACGCGTTCGACTTCTCGGTCTGGGAGATCTGGGGCGCGCTGGCCTACGGCGGCCGGCTGGTCATCGTCCCCGCCGACGTCGTCCGCGACCAGGAGCGGCTGCTGGACGTGTTGGCCGAGCAGCGGGTGACCGTGCTCAACCAGACCCCGGCGGCGTTCCGGGGCCTGCGGGCCACCCTCACCGAGACCGACCGGTCCTTCGCCGACCTCGACGTGCGCACCATCGTCTTCGGCGGCGACGCGCTGCACGTGCGGGAGCTGCGGCACTGGCTGAACCAGTACGGCGACGAGCGGCCGGCGCTGGTCAACATGTACGGCATCACCGAGACCACCGTGCACGTCACGGCCCAGCCCATCCGCCGGGCCGACGTTCGCCGCAAGGTCTCCTCGCCGATCGGCCGCACCCTGGACGACCTGCGCGGCTACGTCCTGGACCGCAACCTCAACCCGGTGCCGCCCGGCGTCCCCGGCGAGCTGTACGTCGCCGGGGCGGGCCTGGCCCGCGGCTACCTCAACCGGGCGGCCCTGACCGCGGAGCGGTTCCTGCCCGAGCCGTTCAGCGGCACCCCCGGCGCCCGGATGTACCGCACCGGGGACCGGGTGCGCTGGCTGGCCGACGGGACGCTGGAGTACCTGGGCCGGGTGGACCGGCAGGTCAAGATCCGGGGGTACCGGATCGAGCTCGGCGAGATCGAGGCCGCCCTGCAGAGCCACCCGGGCGTGCGTACGGCCGTGGTGCTGGTCGACGAGGACGCCGGTGGCGACCGGCGGCTGGTCGCCTACGTCGTACCGGCGGCCGACGGCGACCGGCCGAGCGCCGGCCAGCTGCGCGACCACCTTGGCCGCAGCCTCGCCGACTACCTGGTGCCGGCGGCGTTCGTGCTGCTCGACGCGCTGCCGCTGACCCCGAACGGCAAGTTGGACCACCGCGCGTTGCCCGACCCGGACGTGGCCAGGGAGGCCGAGCAGGAGTTCACCGAGCCGCGCACGCCGCACGAGCGGCTCATCGCCGATATCTGGGCCGAGCTGCTGAAGCTGGAGCGGGTCGGCATCGACGACGACTTCTTCCTCATCGGCGGGCACTCGCTGCTGGCGACCCAGGCCGTCACCCGGCTCCGGCGTGCCGTCGAGGCGGCCGGCGGCAGCGGCTCGGTCTCCCTGATGGACCTGTTCCGTTGCCGGACGGTCCGCGAGCTCGCCCGGCTGCTCGACGAGCCGGCGGGCGAGGCCGCGCCGGCCCGGCTGCTGCACGAGCTGACCCGGCCGGTGCCGGCCGGCGAGCTGGTGTCGTCGCTGGTCTGCGTGCCGTACGGCGGCGGCAGTGCCGCGGTCTACCAGGCGCTGGCCGAGGCGATGCCGGCCGGGCATCGGCTGTACTCGGTGGCCATCCACGGCCAGGAGGCCGGCGGGTCGCAGGACACCACGGAGTTCGCCGAGCTGGTCGACGGCTGTGTCGCCGAGATCCTCCGGGACGTGGCGGGCCCGCTGGTCCTGTACGGGCACTGCGGCATCGGCAGCGCCCTCGTGGTGGAGGTGGCCCGCCGGCTGGAGGCCGCCGGCCGGCCGCTCGACGCCGTGTACGTCGGCGGGATCTTCCCCTTCGCCCGGCCCCGGGGGATCCTCAGCCGGCTGTCCCGGATCGCCGAGATGGAGCCGCTGCGCAGCAACCGCACCTTCATCAACCGCCTCGTCGGCCGGGGCGTCGACATCGAGGAGCTCGGCCTCGACGAGGTGGACCGGATCATCCGCAACATGCGCCACGACACCCGCAGCGCGGAGGACTACTACAGCGGGCTGCTGGACCGGCGCATCACCAAGATCAATGCCCCGGTCATCTCCGTCATCGGCGAGCAGGATCCGGCCACCGACTACTACGAGGAACGTTTCCGCGAGTGGGACTTCCTCTCCGACACCTGCGTGCTCGTGGTGCTCGACGAGGGCGGGCACTACTTCAACCGGTACCGGGCCACCGAGCTGGCCGAGATCGTCACCACCACCCACCACGCCGTCGCCGAGGACGACGGGGCCGCGCTGACCCTGGCCAGCCGCGGCGCCGGCAGCGACTGGTGGCTGCACGGCGTGCACCGGGCCGACCGGCCCGACTCCGCCGACTCCGCCGGGTCCGCCGCGGCCCGGCGACGCCGGCCCGCCGAGCCGAGCATGCGCCGGTTCCTCGGCGTCGCCTCCGGCCAACTGGTCTCCCTGATCGGCTCGGCCTTCACCGCCTGGGCCATCCCGATCTGGATCTACCTGAACACCGGCTCGGTCGCCCGGCTCGCGGTCTTCGTCACGCTGGGCCTCGTACCGGGCCTGGTGGTCGCGCCGCTGGCCGGCGCGGTGGTCGACCGCGCCAACCGCAAGCTCGTACTGCTCGGCGGCGACGTGGCGGCCTGGGCCCTCCAGCTCACGCTCGGCGTCCTGCTCTGGACCGACACCCTCCAGGTGTGGCACCTGTACAGCCTGATGGCCGGGCTCTCGGTGGCCACCGCCTTCCAGCGCCTGGCGTACGTCGCGTCCGTGCCACAGCTGGTGCCGAAGCGGTACCTGCGGCACGCCATCGGCGTGGTGGAGCTGGTCAACGCCTTCGGCACCCTGTTCGTGCCGCTGATCGCGGCCGGTGTGCTGGCCACCATCGGGCTGGGTGGCATCCTGGCGCTCGACATCGTCAGCTACACCCTCGCCATCGCGGTCACCGCGGCGATCCGCTGGCCGGCGATGATGGGCTGGCACCGGCGGGAGACCCTCGTCGCCGAGATCGCCAACGGCTTCCGCTACTCGTGGGGGCACCGCCACCTGCGCGCGATGCTGGTCTTCTTCCTGGTGCTGAACGTCTTCCTGGCGCCGCCATTGATCCTGACCAGCCCGCTGGTGCTGTCCTTCGGCACGATCGGCGACGTGGCCCGGGTGTCGTTCCTCTCCGGGCTGGGCGCCACCCTCGCCGGGCTCGTGGTCGCCGTCTGGGGCGGGCCGGCGCGCCGGCCGATGCGCGGCGTGCTGCTGGCCATCCTCGCCCTGGCGCTGTCCTGCGTCCTGGTCGGCCTGCGCCCGGACCTGGTCACGGTGGCGGCCGGTGCCTGCGGGATCGCGGCGGGCCTCACCCTGACCACCGGCATCTACCGGGGGATCGTGCAGGTGAAGATCCCGCAGCGCTACCACGGCCGGGCCGCCGCCCTCAACCAGATGATCTCCTGGTCCACGCTGCCGCTCGGCTTCGCCGTGCTGGCCCCGGCCGCGACGGCGTTCTTCGAGCCGATGCTGATGCCCGGCGGGGCACTCGCCTCGACCGCGGGCCGGCTGGTCGGCGTGGGCGAGGGCCGCGGCATCGCGCTGGTGTACGTGTTGGCCGGGCTCGCCATCGCCGTCCTCGTCCTGGTGGCGTCCCGGATCAACGCGGTGGCCCGGTTCGACACGGAGGCCCCCGACGCCATTCCCGACGACCTCGTCGGCGTGCAGTCGCTGCACGATCGGCGGGATCCGGCGGCGGCCGGGCCGGTGGTCGCGTCCCGGCCGCGGGTGACCGTGGGCGCCGGGGAGCGGTCGTGACGGCGGTGGACTTTCAACCGGCCGGGACCGGCCCCGGCAGCGGCTCCTCGCCGGCCGGGCCGGTCGAGGTGGAGGTCGTCGTCGCCACGGCCGACCGGCAGCGGATCCTCGGCCGACGCGACGGGGACGCCCCCGCCCCGCCCCGGCTGCGGCTGGGCAGCTCCTGGCCGCCGCCGAGCAGCCAGCTGCCGGGCGCGGTGGCCGCCGCGACCGGGGTGGCGGTGGCGCTGGTCGAGCCGCTGGACGCCACCCTCTTCGTGGCGGAACCGCTCGGCGGCGAGCCCACCGGCGGGTACGCCTGGTTCGACGCCGGCGCGTTCGGCCCCGGTGCCGTCCGCGACTGGCTCGACCGGCCCACGACCGGCCCGCGGCCGCCGTGGTACCGGCCCGGCTGGTACGCCCGCGCGGTCGACTGGTTCGACGCCGCGCTGGCCGGGCAGGGAATCCGACGGACGGGGCCGGCCGCCCAGATCCGGCACTGGACCACGTCCTGCGTGCTGTGCGCCCCGACCACCGCCGGCCGGGTGTTCCTCAAGGCGGGGCTGGCGCACCTGGCGCACGAGCCGCGGCTGATCGACCACCTCGCACGCACCTGGCCGGACGCGGTGCCCCGGGTGCTGGCCTCCTCGCCCGAGGACGGCTGGTGGCTGAGCGCGGACTTCGGCGCCCAGCCGCCGGTGCGGGACGCGCCCGGCGCGCTGCGGACGCTGGCCCGTATCCAGGCCGGCACGGTCGGCCGGACGGCCCCGCTGGCCGAGCTGGGCTGCCCCACGTTGACGCTGGCCGACCTGGCCGGCCGGGTGCCGGCGCTGCTGCGGCAGCCGCGGCTGTGGCAGCCCGCCGGCGAGCCGGACCGGGCCCGGCTGACCCGGGTCGGGATGTGGTTGCAGGACCGCTGCGCCGAACTGGACGACTTCGACCTGCCCGAGAGTCTGGTGCACGGAGACCTCCACCAGCACAACGCCGCCGACGGGGCGGCCGGCCCGCTGCTGTTCGACTGGAGCTTCGCCGCGGTTTCCCACCCGCTGCTCGACCTCGGTGGCTGGCTGCACGCCGTCGCCGAGCCGGACGCCCGCCGGCACGTCGCGGCGTACCTGGAGGGCTGGCGGCACCTCGCGCCACCCGACGTGCTGCGGGAGGCATGGCTGGCGGCCCGGCCGGTCGCCGCCCTGTTCGAGCTGGTCAAGTTCGCCGACCTGGCCGACCGGATGGGGCCGGCGTACGAGTTCGACTACCTGCCGATGGCCTACCTGTGGGCCCGGCGGGTGCAGGACGCCTTCGCCGGTCGAGGCGCCGACCTGACCGGCTGGCCGGACCACCAGTGACCGGCGCGGCCGGCCCGCCGCGCCGTACGCCGGCCGTGGGTCGCCGCCGGGCGGGAGGCCGCCGGCCGTCAGCCGGCCAGGGGGGCGGGCAGCGGGTCGCGGTGCAGCACCGCGAGCCGGGAGACCGCCCGGGTCAGCACCACGTAGAGGCGGTGCAGGCCGCGCGGCTCGGCGGCCACGATCGCGGCCGGTTCGACGACCACGACGTGGTCGTACTCCAGGCCCTTGACCAGGGTCGCCGGGACCACGGTGACCCGCGCCGCGGCCTCGACGTCGTCGGCGGTCGCGGTCTCGACGCCCGCCTCGGCGAGCGCCGTGCGCAGCCGGTCCACCGCGGCCTCGGCGGCGATCACGCCGACCGAGCCGTCGTGCGTGAGCGCCGCGCGCACCTCGGCCACCGTCGCCGCCACCAGGTCGTCCACGGTACGCACGTCCAGTGTCCCGTCGCGGCGCAGCGACTCGGCCGGGGGTACGTCGACCGCGAGCGCCGGCAGCAGCCGGTTCGCGAACGCGACCACCGCCGCGGGCACCCGGAAGCCGACGCTCAACGGCACCACGGCCGCGCCCGGCTTGCCCAGGTGGGCCAGGGACTCCCGCCAGTCGCTGGCCGCCCACGGCGCGGTGCCCTGGGCCAGGTCGCCGAGCAGGGTGATCGAGCCGTGCTCGCTGCGGCGGGCGATGGCCCGGCACTGCATGGGGGAGAGGTCCTGCGCCTCGTCGACCACCACGTGCCCGAAGCCGCCGGGCCGCTCGATCAGCCCGGCCGCCTCGTCGATCAGCACCGCGTCCGCGGCGGTCCACTTCGTCGCCTTCGGGGTGCGGCCGAACTTCCCCGACCGCAGCAGCTCCCGCTCCTCCGGGCTGAGCAGCCCGTCGGCGGCGGCGGCGAGCGCATCGGGGTCGGTGAGCAGCGTGTGCAGCAGCCCCTCGGGAGTGAGCGCCGGCCAGACCTCGTCGAGGAAGGCGGTGACCGGCTTGGCCTTGCCCATCCGGCGCAGCCAGGCGTCGCTGGGCGACTCGGCCCGGCGGGCCTCGGACTGCCGTTGCAGCAGCCCCACCACCCGGGCCCGGACGCGCTCCCGACCGGTGGCGTACGGCAACCCCTCCCGGCGGGTCTCCTCGACCAGGCGGTGCAGCGGGTCGAGGCCGATCCGCCAGCGGAACGAGCCGTCTGACACCATGATCGGCTCGGTGGGCGTGCCGATGTGGGCGTCGACCGCGCGGCGCAGCACCTCGGCCATCCGGACGTCGTGCTTCAGGGTGGCGACGGCCGGGTCGTCGACCGCGCGTACCGGCACCCGGGCGATCAGATCCTCCACCGTCGCCTGCTCGACCTCGACCTCGCCGAGCGCCGGCAGCACCGCGGCGATGTACGACAGGAACGCCCGGTTCGGCCCGACGATCAGCACCCCGGACCGGCGGAGCCGCTCCCGGTGCAGGTAGAGCAGGTACGCCGCGCGGTGCAGCCCGACCGCCGTCTTGCCGGTGCCCGGTGCGCCCTGCACGCAGATCGAGTCGGCCAGGTCGGCCCGGACCAGCTCGTCCTGCTCGGGCTGGATGGTGGCGACGATGTCCCGCATCGGGCCGACGCGGGGGCGCTCGATCTCCGCGGTGAGGATGCGGCTGGCCGTGCCCAGTTCCTCGCCCCGGTCCAGGTGCTCGTCCTCGAAGCTGGTCAGCACCCCGGCGCTGAACCCGAACCGGCGCCGGACGGCGACGCCCTGCGGGTCGCGGGCGCTGGCCCGGTAGAACGACCGGGAGACCGGTGCCCGCCAGTCCAGCACCAGCGGCTCGCCGAGGTCGTCGGTGACGTGCCGCCGCCCGACGTGGTACTCGCGCCCGGCGTGATCGGGATCAATATCCCCGAAGTCGAGCCGGCCGAAGAAGAGCGGGGTGGTCGGGTCGTCGGCCAGCTCCTTGACCCGGCGGGCCATGTGCCGGCCCAGCTGTTCGGCGGTGTACGCGTCCCCGGCCACCTTGTCGCCGGTGGCGAAGAGGGCCTCGGCGCGTTCGCGCATCCGGCGCAGCGCCGCGCGGGAAATGGCCAGGTGCTCGCGTTCAGCAGTCAGGTCGGTGTCGAGGTCGGCTGCAGGCACGCTGAGTTCCTTGTCGGGTCGTCTGCTGCTCGCTCGCGTATCCGGGCACAGTCGGATCCGTGTCCGGCGCGGGGACGCCCGCTGCGGTGCCTGCTCACCACGGCCGTCAAGCGGCTGACCAGACTACGCCCGACAGGGCCCCGCCTCCACTCATTTTCTCGCCGTCAGTCTGGCTCGGCCCCTGTCCGGGCTGTCGTCGTCGCGTTTGCCACGCCATGGCGGGATCAGGCGGCATCAAGGATGTCGGCGGGGGTGAACGTACGGACGCCGGGATGGCTGGCCAGTGCCTCCTCCGCGCCACCGCGAGACCAGAATGCGAACGTGAGCCCAGCGTGACCTGGTGAGGGGAGATGGGCAGCCCGCCGTTGCAGGTCACTGAGGTCGCGTGGGGTGAGCGGTTTGGCCTGCCAGCGGCATTCACCGACGAGGATCGGCTCATCACCGGCGAGCCCGAGCACGTCGATCTCGACCGTTTCGTCCTTCCACCAGCGACCGACAACCGTGTCGCTGGGCAGCGCGCCCGCTGCCACAAGCCGCTGAGCGTGATCGCGGGCCGCCGCCTCGAAGATCCGGGCGAGATGCGTCTGCCACCGCCCCGAGGTGCGATGTCGTACGGCCGGGCCTTGGCCACCGTCGATCAGGTCGGCGTCGTCCCGCAGCACCCGGAACCAGTATGCGAGGTAATCGTCGGCGATCTCGTAGAGCGGGTCGGTGGAACCGCCGCTGCCGAGGGCGCGGACCACCCGCACGTAGCCGGCCCGGCGTAGTCGGTCGAGGGTGTAGTCGATGCGCTGCTGCGCGCAGCCGGCAATCCTGGACCGCCGCCTGGCGCCACCGGCCATGGCGGTCAGGACCCGCTCGTATCCACCGCGCCAGTCCAGGTCCTCGGAGAGTATGTCCGGTGCGTCGCGAAGAAGCAGTCCGCCAGGGGTGAAGGCCAGTTCCTCCAGGTTCTCTTCCACGGATCGTTCCGGCGACCAGCGGCTCAGGTGCAGTGGATAGCCACCACAGGCCGCATATGCCTGGATGAACTCAGGCGGTGACAGCTCCGGCTGGAAAGCCCGCGCATCGATGAGGGGGAACGGATCCATTCGGCGTTCGACGCTGGCGCGGCGGTGTAGGCCGCCCTGCGGGCCCAGCATCTGTTCCATCACCGCGACCGCCGAGCCCGTGAGCACCAGCATCAGCCGTTGGCTCCGAACGTGGTTCTCCCATACCGCGGAGACGGTGTCGGCAAAGTCGGCGTGCCCACCGGTAAGGCGGGGGGCCTCGTCGAGCACCACCAGCAGGGGCTCGACGCGGGCCAGTCCGGCCACGAACCGCAGTGCTGCCTCCCAGGTCGGGAAGGTCGCTGGTGCCAGGTCCGCGACCTCGTCACCGAGCTGCTCGCGTAGAGCTTCGGCGAACCGGCGAAGCTGCCGGTCGTCGGTATCTTGGCGGGTGGCCGTGAAATAGACCGCTCGCTTGCCCTCAGCGAAGTGGGTCAGCAGGTAGGTCTTGCCGACCCGGCGGCGCCCCCAGACGACGGCCAGCTCCGGCTGGCCGGTTGTGGCACGTGCCCAAGCCGCCGTGAGCTCTGCCAGTTCAACTTTCCGTCCCACGACCCTCACAAACCGACCGTACTACAAACTGTTTGTAGTACAACTGGTTTGTACCTTCTGCCGGCCATTTCGAAGGGGCACCGGACCTGGCGGGCGGCGGTCGCTGGCCCGGGTCGTCGCTGGGACGGGATCATGGGTGCCATGACCGAGGCACGCCCCGAGCAGCGCCGGGTGACAATCAGCGATCCACAGGTCATGCGGGCCCTCGCCCACCCGGCCCGCATGGCGATCATGGAACACCTCTGCACCGTGGAGGGCGGGGCGACGGCCACCGAGTGCGCCGAGATCGCCGGCCTCTCCCCGAGCGCGACCAGCTACCACCTCCGGGAGCTGGCGAAGTTCGGGTTGATCGAGGAGGCCCCGAGCCGGGGCGACGCTCGGGAGCGGGTCTGGAAGCCGTTCAGCCCGTCGTACTACATCGAGTCGGGGCAGGACGCCGATTCCGAGGCCCGAGCCGCCGAGCTGGCCCTGGTCGACGCGCACCTGGCCCGGGACAGCCAGCGCGCCCGGGACTGGATCCGCCGCGCCCCCGACGAGCCCCGCGAGTGGTATGACGCTGCCTGGTTCGCCGACATCCTGCTGCTGGTGACCCCAGAGGAGTTGACGACGCTCAACCAGGCGATCCATGAGCTGATGGACCCGTACCGGCGGCGGCTACGGAAAGACCCACCGGAGGGGGCACGCTCGGTCGCCGTCCAGTACCGGGCGCTGCCGCTCAACTGAAAGGGGTTGAGCGAACCAGGTGTGAAGGATTATCTTCGAAATATGTCCTTCACATCTGGTCCGTCGCGCTGGTCGGACGTCTGGCTCGCCACCGCCGCCCGGGGCATCTCCAGCTGTGGAGACTTCCTCGCCGCGAGCGCCCTGGCGCTGGCCCTGCAGTCCGCCGGGGCGGGCGGGCTCGCCGTCTCCGGGCTGCTCCTCGCCGCCACCCTGCCGCTGGTGGCGCTCGCCCCGCTGACCGGCCGGCTCGCCGACCGGGTGGACAGCCGGCTCCTGCTGACCGTCACCGGGCTCGCCCAGGCCGCGGCCTGCCTCGCGCTCGCGTACGCCGGGCATCCGGTGCTGGTCATCGCCCTGGTGGCGCTGCTCGCGACCGGCCTCGCGGTGACCCAGCCGGTGCTCTCCGCGCTGGTGCCCGCCATGGTCCGGGCCGAGGACTTCCCCCGGGCCGGCGCGCTCAACCAGACCGCCGGCACGCTGGGCGCGCTCGCCGGCCCGGCGCTGGCCGGAGTGCTGGTCGGCGGGTTCGGCACCCGGGTGCCGCTGCTCGTCGACGCCGTCAGCTACCTCGCGCTGGTGGCGGCCGGGCTGCTCATCCGTACCCGCCGGGGCGGACGACGGCCGGCGCCGGCGGCGACCGGTGGCGTCAGTACGGCGCCGGCCTGGCGGCTGGGCCGCGACCCGTTGCTGGTCGTCATGGTCGGCAGCCTCGCCGCGGTGATCGCCGCGGTCGGCGCGATCAACGTGGTCGAGGTGTTCTTCATCCGGGAGACCCTGCACAGCTCCACCACCGTGTACGGCCTGGTGACCGGCTCCTGGACGCTCGGCATCGTGATCGGCGGCTGGCTCTTCGCCCGGGTGGCCCGGCGGCTCACCGACGACGGCGCGCTGCTCGGGGCCGGGCTGGTCCTGCTCGGCGGCTGCTGCCTGGCGGTCCTGGCCTCGGCGGCGGTGCCGTCCGCGTGGCTGCTCGTGCCGATCTGGCTGGCCGGCGGCGTGGGCAACGGCGGCGACAACGTCTTCAACAACCTGCTGCTCGCCCGGCGGGTTCCCGAGGCGGCCCGGGGCCGGGCGTACGCGGTCTTCGGGGCGGCGGTCCAGGGCGCCGGGATGGCCGGCTACCTGGCCGGTGGCCTGCTGCTGGCGGTGGCCGACCCCCGGCCGCTCTTCGTCGGCTGCGGGCTGGTCGGCCTGCTCGTGGTCGCCGTTGCGGCAGCACCCGTGCGGCGGGCGGTACGCGCCGAGCGCGGCGCGGCCCCAGGGCTGCCAGAGACCGTTCCGGGCGTGGGGACCGGCTCCGCCGCCGGGACCGGGGTTGGTGCCGAACGGGGTGGGCGAGCGGCGGTGCCCGGTGCGGAGTTGGCCACTCAGTCGCCCCTCCGGTGAGCCGGCGGTGTGGCGCGGGGCTAACGTCGGGGGCATGGCTGACCGCATCGCCCGCCCCCGGGTGGGACACATCCAGTTCCTCAACTGCCTGCCGATCTACTGGGGGCTGATGCGGTCCGGCGCGCTGATCGACGTCGACCTGCACAAGGACTCGCCGGACCGGTTGAGCGCCGCGCTGGTCGCCGGTGACCTGGACATCGGGCCCATCTCGCACGTGGAGTACCTGCGGCACGCCGACGAGCTGCTGCTCCTGCCGGACCTGGCGGTCGGCAGCGACGGCCCGGTGCTCTCGGTCAACGTGGTCTCCACCCGGCCCCTCGCCGAGCTGGACGGCGGGCGGGTCGCGCTCGGCTCGACCTCGCGTACCGGGGTGCTCCTGGCCCAGCTGCTGCTCGGCGAGCGGTACGGCGTGCGGCCGGAGTACTTCCGCTGCCCGCCGGAGCTGACCCAGATGCTGCTGGAGGCCGACGCCGGGGTGCTGATCGGCGACGTGGCGCTGCGGGCGCTCTACGAGGCGCCCCGCAAGGGCCTCCAGGTGACCGACCTCGGGCAGGCCTGGCGGGAGTGGACCGGGCTGCCGATGGTCTTCGCCGTCTGGGCGGTCCGTCGGGACTTCGCCGCCGCCCACCCCGGCCTGGTTAAGGAGGTGCACGAGGCGTTCCTGCGCTCGCGCGACCTCTGCCTCGCCGAGCTGGACCAGGTGGCCGAGGCGGGGGCCCGCTGGGAGCCGTTCGACGCGGCGACCCTGGCGACCTACTTCCGGACCCTCGACTTCTCGCTGGGCGAGCGGCAGGTGGCCGGGCTGCGGGAGTTCGCCGGCCGCGCGGCGGCGATCGGCGAGGCGCCCGCCCTCCCGGTCGGCGGGCCCGAGTTCTTCCTCGGCTGACGCCGGAACGGCGATGTGGCGGTGCCCCGGGAGCCGGGACACCGCCACATCGGCGAACTGGGGACGGCCGGTCAGGCGGCGGGGCGGAGCAGCGCCTCGGTGATCTTCTGGCAGTTCTTCATGCCGTAGTCGTAGCCCATGTTGATCGGGTAGCGGACCATCACGCCCATCGTCCAGGTGTCGCCGATGGCCAGGCAGTTGATGTGCATCTCCTGCTCGCGCTGCCGGTCGATCCAGCCGTTCTTGATCGCGATGGTCTTCTGCACCTTTGCCGGGAACGCCTTGCGGATGCCGAAGTCGCCGTCGCCGCGGACCAGCCGCATCTCGTCGAGCAGCCACTTCGTCCACTTCGGCCCGGCGGCGCGGCCGTCGTCGATGCAGAGGCCGAGCCGGGCGGTGTCCCGCGGGGACAGCTCGGTCCGGCTCCAGCCGCCGTCGCTGGAGACCTTGCTGTCGGTGAGTCCGCACGTCTTGATCAGCCGCTTGATCGACTCCGAGCGGCCCACGTTGTTGTAGAACTGCTCGGCCCGGGTGTTGTCGCTGTCCCGGATGATCTTCGTGGCGTCCGCCAGCTTCGCGGCGCTCGGGGTCTGCCCGGCCTCGGCCGTACGCCGCAGGTAGTCGGCGACGATCCAGGACTTGATCATCGAGGCGGTGGTGCTGGTCTCGCCCATGTTCTTCGAGCCGATGATCTTCCCGGTGCGCTTGTCCAGCACGCTCCAGGAGTACCAGCCCCGGATGCCGAGACCGTCCAGGTCCTGTGGGCTGAACGGCAGCGGCTCCAGCGAGGGGGACGGGGAGGGCGTCGGCTGGGGGCGCGAACTGCGGTCGGTCGGCGTACCCGTGGACCGGCCGCTCGCCACGGCCTGGTGGGAGGTGGTGGGGCGCAGCGGGGACCCGGGCACCAGCCGGAGCGAGACGAGCACCAGGCCGACCAGGGTGATCGCGACGGCGCTGAACATCAGCGGCCGGTGCTGGCTGCCGGCCCGCCGTCGCTTGCCGGCCATCAGAGCTTCCCGACCGGCTGCTGCGGCACCTTCAGCGCGGCGCCGGGCTGCGGGGTCACCAGCTGGGTGGCCACGCTGGCGCAGACATCCGCGCCATATTCCAGGCCGCTCTTGTTGGGGTAGCGCATCATCACGGCCAGGGTCCAGTCGTCGGTGATCGCGAGGCAGTTGACGTGCCACTGGACGTCGGCCCAGAGCATGGTGAAGCCGTTCTTGATGCTGACCGGGCCCTGCTGCTTGATCGAGTCCGGCAGGCCGTCGATGATGCCCCAGCGGCCGCCCTGAACGGTCGTGGACTTCTGGTCCTCGACGCCACCGCGGACCTTGGTCATCTCGTCCAGCACGAACTTGGTCCACTTCTCGCCGGCGGCGGTGCCGTCGCCGATGCAGTCACCCATCCGCACCGCGTCACGCGGGGACATCTGGGTGTACGCCCACTTCGCGTTGGTGGATTCGATCTCCGTGTCGGTCAGCTTGCACATCTTGATGAGTCGTTCCAGCACCGGGCGTCGCCCGCCGGCGTTGTAGAGCGCCTCGGCGGATTTGTCGTTGCTGTCCCGGATGGCCGTGACGATCTGCTGCTTGCGGTCGGTGCTCAGCGGCTTGTCGCCGAGCCGGCGCAGGTAGTCGGAGGCGATCCACGCCTTGATCATCGACTCGGTCGAGTTGGTGGACGTCATGTTCTTCGCGCCGCTGATCTCGCCGGTCTTCCGGTCCATCAGGGCCCAGGAGAAGAACTCTCCCTTGAAGTTCACCGAGACCGGGGCGTTGGCCAGGGTGGGTGGGGGCGGCGCGGTGGGCGTGGGCGCGGGCACCTGCGCCACGCCGCCGCCGATGCCGCCGAGGCCGGTCAGGCTCTCTCCACCGGTGAGGCGGGCGTACGCGGCGGGCACCAGCATGACGCCGCCGAGGAGGACCGCCACGATGGCGAGCACCATGGCCACGCGATGTCGCATGAGCGGATGAACTCCAGTGTCTGGCCGGGGGGACCGGCTTTTCCGAAGGTGTCGGCCTGATCGCCGAGGCCGGGGGAGTGGCCTGGAGCCGGTGGCGATCGTCAGCAGCCGATCGGTGTGCCGGGGGAAGTCTACTTCCGGACCGGCCGGATACCAGAGTTCGACACCTGGCAACTCGCCGTGAAGGCGGGGTATTGGGATGTTGTGCCGCCCTTGCGAGGGTTCACGGTTGATACGTGGCGGACGTCACATAGCTCCACCCCGTCGCGGCTCGTCACCTGAAGCGGTCATCCGGTGACGGAAGGTGGCAGGCGAAACGTGTTACACCCTCTGGTGTTGTCGGTGGAAAGCTGTAACACTGGCCTCATGTATGGCAACGACTTCGCTCCGCCCGAGGACGGTCCGGGTGGTGGCCTGCTCGGCGAGGTGGAGGCGGCGGAGGCGGCCCTTCGGGAAGCGGCGGCCCGGGCCCGAAGCGGCGGTCCCGCCCCCGACGACGACCTCGAGGCGTACTTCGCGGACGTGATCGCCGCCGATCAGAAGATCGAGCCGCGCGACTGGATGCCGGAGGCGTACCGGAAGACGCTGATCCGGCAGATCGCCCAGCACGCGCACTCCGAGATCATCGGCATGCAGCCGGAGGGGAACTGGATCAGCCGGGCCCCGTCGCTGAAGCGCAAGGCGATCCTGCTGGCCAAGGTGCAGGACGAGGCCGGCCACGGCCTCTACCTCTACGCGGCGGCCGAGACGCTGGGCATCAGCCGCGACGAGCTGGTGGAGCTGCTGCTCAACGGGCGGCAGAAGTACAGCTCGATCTTCAACTACCCGACGCTGACCTGGGCGGACGTGGGCGCGATCGGCTGGCTGGTCGACGGCGCGGCGATCGTCAACCAGGTGCCGCTGTGCCGCTGCTCCTACGGCCCGTACGCCCGGGCGATGATCCGGGTCTGCAAGGAGGAGTCGTTCCACCAGCGCCAGGGGTACGAGATCCTGCACACCCTGGCCCACGGCACGCCGGGGCAGAAGGCGATGGCGCAGGACGCGGTGGACCGCTGGTGGTACCCGTCGCTGGCGATGTTCGGCCCGCCCGACACCGACTCGACCCACTCCGCGCAGTCCATGGCCTGGAAGATCAAGCGCTTCTCCAACGACGAGCTGCGCCAGCGCTTCGTCGACATGTGCGTGCAGCAGGCCGAGATCCTCGGGCTCACCCTGCCCGACCCGGACCTGCGCTGGAACGAGGAGCGGCAGTCGTACGACTACACCCAGCCCGACTACGACGAGCTGATGCGGGTGATCAAGGGCGACGGGCCGTGCAACCGGGAGCGGATGGCGCACCGGCGCCGCGCCCACGACGAGGGCGCCTGGGTACGTGAGGCCGCCGCGGCGTACGCCGCCAAGCGGGCGGAGAAGAACAAGGAGAAGGTGGCAGCGTGAGCGAGCGTAGCGAGCAAGCCGGTCGGCTCGGCGTGAGCAATCCTTCGCCTCTCTGGGAGGTGTTCGTACGGGCCCGGCGCGGCCTGTCGCACACCCACGTCGGCAGCCTGCACGCGCCCGACGCGGAGCTGGCCCTGCGCAACGCCCGGGACCTCTACACCCGCCGCCAGGAGGGCGTCTCCATCTGGGTGGTGCCGGCCGGCGCGATCACCGCGTCCAGCCCGGACGAGAAGGACGCCTTCTTCGACCCGGCGGCCGACAAGGTCTACCGGCACCCCACCTTCTACGAGGTCCCGGACGGGGTGGCACACCTGTGAGCAGCCTGTTCGACTTCGCCCTCGCCCTCGGCGACGACGCGCTGATCGCGGCGCAGCGGCTCGGCGAGTGGACCTCCCACGCGCCGGAGATGGAGGAGGACATCGCGCTGGCGAACATCGCCCTCGACCAGCTCGGCGCGGCCCGACTCCTGCTCACCTGCGCGGGCGAGCTGGAGGGGGCCGGCCGGGACGAGGACGCGCTGGCGTACCTCCGCGACGACCGGGAGTTCCGCAACTGCCTCCTGGTCGAGCTGCCCAACGGTGACTTCGCGGTCACCATGGCGAAGCTGTTCTTCCTCGCCGCGTACCAGCTGCCGCTCTACACGGCGCTGGCCGGGTGCGTCGACGAGCGGCTCGCCGCGATCGGCGCGAAGGCGCGCAAGGAGTCCGCGTACCACCTGGACCACGCCGGGCTCTGGGTGCAGCGGCTCGGCGACGGCACCGAGGAGTCGCACCGCCGGATGCAGGCCGCGGTGGACCAGGTGTGGCCGTACATCCACGAGCTGTTCGCGCCGTGGCCCGGCGCGCCGGTCGACCCGACCACCCTGCGGGCCGACTTCGACGCCACCGTTGACGCCGTGCTGGCCGAGGCGACGCTGACCCGGCCGGCGGACGGCTGGACGCCCGGCGGCGGCCGGGACGGCGTCCACACCGAACACCTCTCGTACCTGCTCGCCGAGATGCAGGTGCTGCACCGCGCCCACCCGGGGGCGCGCTGGTGAGCAGCCCGAGGGAGGTCGTGGCGGCGGTGGTGGACCCGGAGATCCGGGTCGTCACCATCGACGACCTCGGCATTCTCCGCTCGGTGGACGAGGACCCGGCCACCGGCCGGGTGGTCGTCACCATCACCCCCACCTACACCGGCTGCCCGGCGATGGACGTGATCCGCGCCGACATCCGCCGGGCGCTGGCCGCCGCCGGCCACCCCGACGCCGAGGTCCGCACGGTGCACTCCCCGGCGTGGAGCACGGACTGGATCTCGGAACGCGGCCGGGCCAAGCTGGCCGCCGCCGGGATCGCCCCGCCCCCGCCGGCCCGGGCGGGGAACGTCGTGCCGCTGACCCTCGCCGTCCGCTGCCCGCGCTGCGGCTCCCCGGACACCGAGCAGGTCAGCCGCTTCGGCTCCACCGCCTGCAAGGCGCTGTGGCGCTGCCGCTCCTGCTCCGAACCCTTCGACCATGTGAAGGCGCTGTGACTGTCACCATCACCCGCCCGGTCCGTCGCCGGCCGGCCTTCCACCCGCTGCCGGTCGTCGCCGTCGACCGGCTCACCGACGACGCCGTGGCGATCACCTTCGCCGTGCCCGAGGAGCTGCGGGAGACCTTCGCGTTCTCCGCCGGCCAGCACCTCACGGTCCGTCGTCCCGCCGGAGGCGGGCCCACCGGCTCGGCCGGGGCGAGCGGGGAGGACGTGCGGCGGTCGTACTCGATCTGTTCGACGCCGCAGGAGCTGGCGCGGCACGGGCGGCTGCGGATCGGGGTGCGGGAGATCCCGGGCGGTGCCTTCTCCGCGTACGCCTGCGGTGCGCTGCGCGACGGGGACACCGTCGAGGTGCTGCCTCCGCTCGGCCACTTCACCACGGCGTTCGCGCCGGACCGGGTCCGGCGCTACGGCGCGGTGGTCGCCGGCTCCGGGATCACGCCGGTGCTCTCGCTGGTCGCGACCGCGCTGGCCGTCGAGCCGGCCAGCACCTTCACCCTGGTGTACGGCAACCGCACCGCGAACTCGGTGATGTTTGCCGAGGAGCTGGCCGACCTGAAGGACCGGTATCCGACCCGGTTGCACCTGGTGCACGTGCTCTCCCGGGAGCTGGGCGAGTCGCCGCTGCTGTCCGGGCGGATCGACGCCGACCGGCTGACCCGGCTGCTGGACACCATCGTCCCCGGCGACGCCATCGAGGAATGGTTCCTCTGCGGCCCGTACGGGATGGTGGTGGACGCCAAGGCGGTGCTGGCCGCCCGGGGCCTGCCGGATTCGGCGGTGCACAGCGAGCTGTTCCACGTCGACGCTCCGCCGGAGCCGGTCCGCCGCCCCGCCGACCAGCCGGGCACCGGCGCCGAGGTGACGATCGTGCTGGACGGGCGCTCGTCCAGCTTCACGATGGGGCGGGACGAGCGGGTGCTGGATGCCGCGCTGAAGGTCCGCGGCGAGCTGCCGTACGCCTGCAAGGGCGGGGTCTGCTCGACCTGCAAGGCCAAGGTGGTCTCCGGCGAGGTGACCATGGCGCGCAACTACGCCCTGGAGCCGGACGAGGTGGCGGCCGGGTACGTCCTCACCTGCCAGTCCAGCCCGGTGACCGACACCCTGACGGTCGACTACGACGCCTGACGCGTACGACATCTCGTTCTACATTCGGGTGCATGCCTTCGTCACGTACGACCGTCGGCTGTTGGACGCGGCCAAGGCCGTCGGCCTGCCGGTGGCGAGGCCGGGCATGAACTGATCGTGGCTGCCGCCGGAGGCCCTTGCGCGGCTCGACGAGCCGGGCACACCGCTCGTCGTCACCTCCGGAGCTGATGACGTCAACGACTCACCAGCCATCGCCCGCTCAGCGGGTCACACCGCCACGCACCGCCGGCGGGCGCGCTGCTTAACCGGCGTACTCTCGGGGGCGTGACGACGGTGAGCGTGGAGATCGACGACATCCTGCAGCGCGGCGCGGACGGCGGGCGGATCACTCCCGAGGAGGCCCTGCTGCTCTACACCGAGGCGCCCTTCCACGCGCTCGGCGAGGCGGCGGACGCGGTGCGCCGGCGACGCTACCCCGACAACATCGTCACGTACCTGATCGACCGCAACATCAACTACACGAACGTCTGCGTGACGGCGTGTAAGTTCTGTGCCTTCTACCGGGCGCCGAAGCACAAGGAGGGGTGGACCCACCCCACCGAGGAGATCCTGCGCCGCTGCGGCGAGGCGGTCGAGCTGGGCGCGACCCAGGTGATGCTCCAGGGCGGCCACCACCCGGACTACGGCGTGGAGTACTACGAGGAGCTGTTCTCCGCGGTCAAGAAGGCGTATCCGCAGCTCGCCATCCACTCGATCGGGCCGAGCGAGATCCTGCACATGGCCAAGGTCTCCGGTGTGAGCCTGGACGAGGCCATCGCCCGGATCAAGG
>NZ_JBEYER010000037.1:0-62917 GCF_040634005.1 Micromonospora sp. NPDC007271 | reverse complement strand
GCGCTCGGGATGCAGCTGGAGGTCACCCCGATCCGGGGCAACGTGGACACCCGCCCCCGCCCCCCGCGCCCCCGCTTTCCGCGGCGATCTTGCACTTTCGGCCTCCTCGAACGCCGCAAAAGGGGCAAATACGAGTCCCAGAGTGCAAGATCGCGGGGGCGGGACGGGGGTGGAGTGGGGGGGCTAGGGGGTGTGGTGGAAGGTGCGGCGGTAGGTGGTGGGGGGTACGCCGAGGCGGTGGTGGAAGTGCTGGCGCAGGGCGGCGGCGGTGCCGAAGCCGGCGTGCCGGGCGATCTGGTCGACGGTCAGGTCGGTGGTCTCCAGCAGTAGCCGGGCGTGGTCGGTGCGCTGCTGGAGCAGCCACTGCGCCGGGCTGAGCCCGGTCTCGGAGCGGAAGTGCCGGGTGAAGGTGCGTACGCTCATCCGGGCGTGCGCGGCCAGGTCACGCAGGGCGACCGGTTCGTGCAGGCGCTGCCGGGCCCACTCCCGGGTGGCCGCGGTGCCGGTCCCCGTCGCGCGGGGGATCGGGCGTTCGATGTACTGTGCCTGGCCGCCGTCCCGCCACGGTGGTACGACACAGCGCCGGGCGGACCGGATGGCGACGGCGCTGCCGTGGTCGGTGCGGATCACGTGCAGGCAGAGGTCGATGCCGGCGGCGACCCCGGCCGAGGTGAGCACCCCGCCGGAGTCGATGAACAGCACGTCCGGGTCGAGGTCGACGCCGGGGTGCAACCGGCGGAAGCGGTCCGCGTACGCCCAGTGCGTGGTGGCTCGGCGGCCGTCGAGCAGGCCGGCGGCGGCCAGCACGAACGCGCCCGTGCAGATCGACATGATCCGGGCGCCCCGGTCGTGGGCCGCTCGGAGCGCCGCCGTGACGTCGGGGTCCACCGTGCCGTCGACCAGCGGCGGGCCGTCGTGGATGCCGGGGACGATCACGGTGTCGGCGGTTCCGGTCAGCTCCAGGCCGTGCTCGGGCAGCACCTGGAAGCCGGCGGTGCTGCGGACCGGCCGCCCGCCGGAGGTGCAGACGTCGACGGCGTACAGCGGTGTGCGGTCCTCGGTGCGGGCGGTGCCGAAGACCTGGGAGGGGTTGCCGAGGTCGAGGCCGACCACGTCGTCGAGGGCGAGCACCGCGATCCGGTGCGGGACGACAGCCATGGCCTGATTGTTGCGCATGATGGCTTCCCGGCCACTCGTCCTGCCGGCCGTCGCCCCCGAGACTCGGTGCGTGATCCGATTCCGCCGTCTCCATCCGGCTTGGCTCGTGGCCGCCGTCGCCTTCGTGGCACTGGTCGGCGCCGCCGGTTTTCGCGCCACGCCCAGTGTGCTGCTGCACCCGCTGCACGCCGAGTTCGGCTGGCCCCTCGCGACCATCTCCGTCGCCGTCTCGGTCAACCTGATGCTCTACGGGCTGACCGCCCCGTTCGCCGCCGCGCTGATGGACCGGTTCGGCATCCGCCGGGTGGTGGCGGGCGCGCTGCTGCTGGTGGCCCTCGGCAGCGGGCTGACCGTCGCGATGACCGCGAGTTGGCAGCTGATCCTCTGCTGGGGCGTCCTGGTCGGGCTGGGCACCGGCTCGATGGCCCTGGCGTTCGTGGCGACGGTGACCGGGCGCTGGTTCGTCCGCCGCCGGGGCCTGGTCACCGGGGTGCTCACCGCCGGCGGGGCGGCCGGGCAGCTGGTCTTCCTTCCGCTGCTCGCCGCGCTGGTACGCGACCACGGCTGGCGGATGGCGGCGCTGGTCGTCGCCGGGGCCGCGCTGGCGGTCGTACCCCTGGTGGTGTGGCTGCTGCGCGAGCACCCGGCGGATCTCGGCCTGCCCGCCTACGGCGCGGCCGCGGTGGTGCCCCCGGCGCCGCCGGCCGGCGGGGCGGCGGCCCGGGCGGTCGGCGCGCTCGCCGTGGCTGCCCGGACCCGGCCGTTCTGGCTGCTCGCCGGCGGGTTCGCGATCTGCGGCGCGACCACCAACGGTCTGGTCGGCACCCACTTCGTGCCGGCCGCGCACGACCACGGCATGCCGCAGACCACCGCCGCGGGGCTGCTCGCCCTGGTCGGTGTCTTCGACATCGTCGGTACGGTGGCCTCCGGCTGGCTCACCGACCGGGTGGACAGCCGGCTGCTGCTCGGCGCCTACTACGCCCTGCGCGGGGCGTCACTGCTGGTGCTGCCCAGCCTCTTCGCGGGCACCGCCGAGCCCAGCATGCTGGTCTTCATCGTCTTCTACGGCCTGGACTGGGTGGCCACCGTGCCGCCGACCGTGGCGCTGTGCCGAGAACACTTCGGCGCGTCCGGGGCGGTGGTCTTCGGCTGGGTGTTCGCCGCCCATCAGTTCGGTGCGGCGGTGGCGGCGACCGGCGCCGGGCTGGTCCGCGACCAGCTCGGCGACTACGCCCCGGCCTGGTACGCGGCCGGCGCGCTGTCGATCGGCGCGGCCGGGCTCTCCCTGCTGCTGCGCCGGCGGGGCGGCGAGGCGCCGGTCGCGCTGCCGGTCGCGGTCGGCCGGGCCTGGAGCTACCGGGGCTGAGTGGCCAGCCGGGCGGGCCCGGGCCGGGCCGTCCGCCGAGCGGGCCTGGGCTGGGTGGCCAGCTGTGGGGCCCGGGCTGGGCGGTTCGCCGTGCGGGCCCGGCGTGCCCGCCGCGTCGGCTGCGGGGCCCGTCGCGCACGCTGAGTGGTCAGCCGAGCGCCCACTGCTGCTCGGGGGCACCCGTGCAGGGCGCCTGTTCGAGTTCCGCGCCGGGCTCGGTGCCGGCGCCGGTGACCTGCGCGCACTTGCCGCTGTGCACGGCGACCAGCAGCACCGGGCCGGCGCCGGCCGGGGCGAACCGCCACTGCTGGTTGGCCTGCCCGTTGCAGGACCACTGCTGCACCTTCGCGCCGTCGTCGGTGCTCTGCCCGTAGACGTCCAGGCACTTGCCGCTGCCCGCGTTGACCAGCGTGAACACGCCGTCGGCGACCGGTGTGGCCACCCACTGCTGCTCCCCGCCGCCGGTGCAGTCGGCCAGCGCCGCCAGCGCGCCCTCCGGGTTCTCGCCGGTCACCCCGACGCAGCGCCCGGAGGGCACGCCGCGGAACACCGTGGGCCCGCCCGCCGGGGGCGGCGCCGGCTCGGCCGTCGGCGACGACGGCGCCTCCGTGGTGGGGGATGCCGCCTCCGTGGTGGGGGGTGCCGCCTCCGTGGTGGGCGCGGCCTGGCTCGACTCGCTCGCCGCCGGGCTCGGCCCGGCCGCCGCCGGCACCACCGGCTGGTCGCCCCCGCCGAGCACGCCGGTGGCGAAGAAGGTCCCCAGCAGTACGCCGACCACGGCGACGCCCAGCGCGGCCCGCATCAACGGGTCCCTTGGCAGGCGTAGGCGGAGCGCCCGGCGGGTGGCGTAGACGGTGCCGGGCGGGTCGGTGTGTGGCTCGGACATGGGGGAATCCTGACCCACGGCCACCGTCGAGGGCCAACCGCCCCGACGTGAGCGTGACTCAGTCGACGACCCGGACGTCCTTCCGGAACGCCACCCGGTCGGCCGGTGCCGGCGGACCGGCCAGGTCAGTTGGCGGGTTCCGGGTCGGTGACGTCGGCGACCGTCGCGGCGAGCGCGCTGATGGCCGCGTCGGCGTCGACCGCGACGGCGACGCCGTGCTCGCCCGCGCCGAGGGTGATCTCCCGGCCGCGCAGCCGCTCGTCGGCGACCACCGGCCAGGCGGTGGTCGAGCCGAACGGGGTGATGGTGCCCCGCTCGTAGCCGGTGGCGGCCCGAGCGGCCTCGGCGTCCGGCATGGACATCCGGGCCACCCCGAGCAGGGCGCGCAGCTTGGGCCAGGAGATGACCCGGTCACCGGGGGTGAGCACGAAGAGGTGGTCGTCCGCGCCGCGGCGTACCACGATGGTCTTGACCACGTCGGGGACCGCGACGCCGCGCGCCCGGGCGGCCTCGGCGAGGCTGCGGACCGGGCCGTGCCGGATCACGCGGTACGGCAGTCCGGCGGCGTCGAGGGCGGCGATCGCGGGAGACGGCATGCCCGCCACGGTAACCCGGTGGCCGGCCGGCGGACCCGGAACGGCCACCATGGACATCCTGCCAACCATGGCGGAGCAGGCGTAGTGTGGCTTCATGCGCGCAGAGCGTGTGGATCTTCCGGTTGACCATGATCAGGCGGTGGACACGCTGCGGCGGTCGTATGCCGCGGTGCCCGCCGGTGAACCCGTGCGGCTGGCCAAGCGCACCTCGAACCTGTTCCGCCCGAGATCGACGCCCCGGGCGGCGGGGCTGGACGTGAGTGGCCTGACCAGGGTGCTCGCCGTCGACGCGGACGCCCGGACCGCCGACGTGCAGGGCATGTGCACCTACGAGGACCTGGTCGACGCCACCCTGCCGCACGGGCTGATGCCGCTGGTCGTGCCGCAGTTGCGCACGATCACGCTGGGCGGCGCGGTGACCGGGCTGGGCATCGAGTCCACCTCGTTCCGCAACGGGCTGCCCCACGAGTCGGTGTACGAGATGGACATCCTCACCGGGGCCGGCGAGATCGTCACCGCCCGGCCCGAGGGTGAGCACGCCGACCTGTTCCGGGCCTTCCCCAACTCACTGGGCAGCCTCGGCTACGCCACCCGGCTGCGCATCGAGCTGCAGCCGGTGCACCGGTACGTGGCGCTGCGCAACATCCGGTTCACCCGGCTGGAGGAGTTGACCGACGCGATCGGCGAGGTGGTCGCCAAGGGCTCCTGGGAGGGCGACCCGGTCGATGCGATGGACGGGGTGATGTTCAGCCCCGGCGAGGCGTACCTGGTGCTGGGCACCTTCACCGACGAGGCGGCGACGGTCCGGCCGAGCGACTACACCGGCCAGGAGATCTACTACCGCTCGGTGCAGCGGCTCAGCCGGGACGTGCTCACCACGTACGACTACCTGTGGCGGTGGGACACCGACTGGTTCTGGTGCTCGGCGGCGTTCGGGGTGCAGCATCCGGTGGTCCGCCGGCTGTGGCCGCAGCGCTACCGTCGCAGCGACTTCTACCACCGGATCGTCCGCCTCGAGCACCGGTACCAGGTGGCCGCCCGGGTCGACCGCTGGCGGGGCCGCCCGGCCCGGGAACGGGTGGTGCAGGACGTCGAGATCCCGCTCGACGGCACGGCCGACTTCCTGCGCTGGTTCGCCGGGGCGGTGCGGATGACCCCGGTCTGGCTCTGCCCGCTGCGGCTGCGGGAGCCGGCCGGCCCCGGGTCGGCCCGGGCCTGGCCGTTGTATCCGCTCGAACCGGGCGAGACCTATGTGAACATCGGTTTCTGGGGGAGCGTGCCGATCGCCGAGGGTGCCGCCGACGGCGACGTCAATCGGGAGATCGAGCGCGCGGTGTCGGAGGCGGGCGGGCACAAGTCGCTCTACTCCGACGCGTACTACGACCGGGCGGCTTTCGACCGGCTCTACGGCGGGGAGACCTGGCGCGCCGTGAAGGACCGCTACGACCCGGACCACCGGCTTACCGGACTGTACGAGAAGGCGGTAACGCGAGCATGAGTCTGATCGACCGCGAGAAGGGGGCGGCGAGCGCCCCGGCCGACCCGCCGGCGGGTGGCCGACGTACCGGACCGACCGTGGCGGACATCATCCGCACGGTGACCACCGGCGACCTGCCCATCCGCATCACCGGGTACGACGGCAGCGCGATCGGCCCGACCGACGCCGGGATCACCCTGACGGTCCGCTCCGAGCGAGGGCTGTCCTATCTGCTGACCGCACCCGGCGACCTGGGCATGGCCCGGGCGTACGTCAGCGGTGACCTGGGGTTGGAGGGGGTGCACCCGGGCGACCCGTACGAGGCGTTCGAGGTGCTCAAGGACGAGTTGCACCTGCGGATCCCGCCGATGGGCGAGGCGTTGGCCCTGGTCCGGGGGCTCGGTTGGGAGCGGCTGCTGCCGCCGCCGCCCCCGCCGCAGGAGGCCGCGCCGCGCTGGAAGCGGGTGATGAACGGGTTGCGGCACTCGCGCAACCGGGACAGCAGCGCGATCTCCCACCACTACGACGTCTCGAACGCCTTCTACGAGAAGGTGCTCGGCCCGTCGATGACGTACACCTGCGCGGTGTTCCACAGCCCGGACGACAGCCTGGAGCAGGCGCAGCGGGCCAAGTACGACCTGGTCGCCGGCAAGCTGGCGCTCAAGCCGGGGATGCGGCTGCTCGACGTGGGCTGCGGGTGGGGCGGCATGGTCCGGCACGCGGCCCGCGAGTACGGCGTGAAGGCGCTCGGGGTGACCCTCTCGAGGGCACAGGCCGAGTGGGCGCAGGCGGCCATCGAGCGGGAGGGGCTGGGTGAGCTGGCCGAGGTCCGGCACCTGGACTACCGGGATGCGCCGCGCGAGCAGTTCGACGCGATCTCGTCGATCGGGCTCACCGAGCACATCGGGGTGCGCAACTATCCCGCGTACTTCGGGGCCCTGCGCAGCCGGCTCAAGCCGGGCGGGCGGTTGCTCAACCACTGCATCACCCGGGCCGACAACCGCGCCCCGCACCGCTCCGGCGCCTTCATCGACCGGTACGTCTTCCCGGACGGGGAGCTGGCCGGGCCGGGCCGGCTGATCAGCGAGATCCACGACGCCGGGCTGGAGGTGCACCATGAGGAGAACCTGCGCCAGCACTACGCGCTGACACTGGCCGGCTGGTGCCGCAACCTGGTCGAGCACTGGGACTTCTGCGTCGGCGAGGTGGGTCCGGGCACGGCCCGGGTCTGGGGGCTCTACATGGCGGGCGCCCGGCTGGCGTTCGAGCGTAACGAGATCCAGCTGCACCAGGTGCTCGCCACCCACAACGGCCCGCAGGGGGTCAACGGCTACCCGCTGCGCCCCGACTGGACGCCCTGACCTGTCCGATCGACGAAAGGCCGCGCGGTTCGCGCGGCCTTTCGTCGTCGTGAGATTTGTTGGTCCGGCCGGTCAACCTCCGGGCCGCACCCGTCGTCCTTGGTGGCGACGAAAGGAGAGCCGGTGTGGCGGAAGAAGCGCTTCGAGGGGCTGGACGTCCTCGTCGCGGAACGCGGCAGTGCGCTACTCGCGACGGCGGTGCTGTTGACCGGTAGCCGGGCAGCCGGGGAGGACCTGGTGCAGGTGGCGCTGGAGCGGCTGATGCGGAACTGGCATCGGGTGCACGGCGACAGGGAGGGATACCTGCGCCGCACCCTGTACCACCTGGCGGTGGACCGGTGGCGGCTGCGCCGACGCCGGCCGGAGGTGCTGGCCGAGATCGAGCCGCCGGGCCAGCCGGACGGGACGGACGCCCTGCACCTTCGGCAGGCGCTCATCCAGGCGCTGGGCCTGCTGCCGCCCCGGCAGCGGGCCGTGCTGGTGCTCCGCTACTGGGAGCAGTTCAGCGAAGCGGAAGCCGCCGAGATGCTCGGCTGCTCGGTCGGCACCGTCAAGTCGACCGCCTCACGGGGGCTGACCCGGCTACGAGAGCTGACCGCCGACTGGGCACTGGAAGGCGCGGGCATGAACGGAGCAGGTAGATGAAGTCTGATCTTGAAGACCAGCTGATGGCCGGGATGCGGGACGAGGTCTCCGGCCTGGGGTACACCCGGGATGTGCTGGGGGAGGCCACCCGCCGCCACCGGCGGCGCACCGCCCTGCACCGCGGCGCGTACACGGCGGGGGTGGTGGGGGTGGCCGGGGCGCTGGCCGCGGCCCTGGCCGTCGGCTCCGGTGCTCCCGCCGGCACGGGAGGGTCGCCCGGGCCGGTCGCCGAGCGGCCCGCGACTGCGGCGAGCCCGGAGTCGCCGCAGCTGCGGTTGGCTGCCGCCGCGGCGGCCAGCGAGAACATCAGTTACCGGGTGAAGGTCACCACCACCAACAAGGACAAGCTCCCGCCGAAGGGCGAGCTGCCCGAGCCGGTGGCCAGGACCTGGGTGACGAAGGGCGCGTTCGATCCGGCGACGGCCACCGGCTACCTGGAGTCGCCGAGGACCGGGCTGCGTCCGCCCATGTCGATCGGCTGGGTGGAGGAGCGCCTGGTCGATGGCGTCCGATACTTCGGTGGCCTGGACGGCGCCGACCCCGACAGCGGAAAGATCGTGTGGTCCCGGTATCCGGAGGGCAGGCAGACGAGCCTGGACTACGACGACGCGCTGGGCGGCGGGCTGGGCACCTCGGCGGATCCGGAGCAGCTGTTCCGGATGCTGCGGCAGGCCGGCGCCAAGGTGACCCAGAACCCCGGCGGTGGCTACCACTTCGAGGTCACGGTGCAGGATGCGACCCAGGGGATCGCCGCCGACCGGCTGGTCGGTGACGTGACGATCGATGCGGACGGCCGGATCAGGACGGTGGCGTACGACCGTGCGGTGCGGTGGAACGCCCGAGGCCCGGAACACACCTACCACCTGCACGTGCTGGTGGAACTCTCCGAATACGGCCTGCCGGTGAAGGTCGAGGCGCCGGCCGACGCCCTCGTCATGGGCAAGTAGGCGCGAAAGGCCGCGCGGGGTCGCGCGGCCTTTCGTCGAACCCATTGACAAAGAAGTTTTGTACGTACAAACTGATTTTGTCATGAGAGACGTCCTGTACCTGGAAGAGCGCGAGCAGGCGGAGGCCCTGCTCAAGCCGCAGCGCATCGAGGTGCTGCGGCAGCTGGCCGAGCCGCGCACCTGCACCGAGGTCGCCGCCCGGCTGGAGCAGACGCCGCAACGCGTCTACTACCACGTCAAGCAGTTGGTCGCGGCCGGGCTGGCCGAGCAGGTGTCCGAGCGGCGGGTGCGCGGCATCACCGAGGGCATCTACCAGGCCGTCGCCCGGTCGTACTGGCTGTCACCCCGCCTCGTTGGACGGATCGGCGGGACGCGCCGGGCGCAGGACGAGCTGAGCCTGGGCTACCTGCTCGACCTGATGGAGGAGGTCCAGGCCGACATAGCCGGGCTCGACCGGACCGCGCCGGAACTGCCTTCGATCGGCGTCTCCGGCGAGATCCGGGTGCCGGCCGAGCGCCGGCAGGAGTTCCTGCACGACCTGCAGGCGACGCTGCAGGACCTGTTCACGCGCTACGGGGGCGCCGAGGGAGACGCCTTCAAGCTCGCCGTGGCCTGCTACCCGAAGGGTGACAAACATGAGTGACCTGCTGACCATCCGCGTCCGGCTCGCCGCTCCGGCGGAGCGCGTCTGGCGCGCGCTGACCGACCCCGCCGAGCTGCACGTCTGGTTCGCTCAGCACGCCGAGGTCGAGCTGCCGCACCGGTACGCGTTCTGGGGCCGCTACACGCCGGAGGGGGACGCCCCGCACCAGCGGCTGCTGCACGCCGACGAGCGGAGCCTGCGCTTCGCCTGGCTGCTCGACGGCGTGGAGACCACCAGCGAGATCGAGGTGACGCCGGCGGGGGAGCACTCCGAGCTGACCCTGCGGCAGAGCCATTTCGTCTTCACCGAGGCCCTCGACGGCAGCACCATCCGGGGCGTGCTCCAGACCTGGTGGAGTCTGACGCTGGCCAACCTCAACGCCCACCTGGAGGGGCGCCCGCTGCTGCCCCGCACCGACTTCACCTCGGCCGACCTGCGCGGCGAGCTGACGATCGCCGCGCCGATGGACCAGGTGTGGACCTCGCTGACCGACTCCGAGCAGGCCAGCGCCTGGTTCGGGTACCCGATCGGCATCGAGCCCTGGGTCGGCGGCCGCTACGCGATGGGCGGCTTCGAGGCCGGGTACGCGGCCAAGGTGGTCGACCTGGAGCCGGGGCGCAGGATGTCCGTCGACTGGGGACCGACCGGCGTCACCACCTGGGAGCTGGCCGAATCCGGCGGAAAGACCCGGCTGACCTTCGTGCAGAGCGGCTTCGACGAGGCCAAGCCGCCGTACGCGGCGTGGAGCGGGTCGGTGGCCGGCCTGTCCGAGCTGCGGCGCTACCACGAGGTGCCGGACTGGCAGCCGATCTGGCTCGCCGATGAGCTGCCGGCCGGCAGCTCAGCCCGCTGACCAGCCCCGAGCGGCGGGCCGGCTCCGGGACCAGGGGACCCGGGCAGACGACAACACGGCTGCCCGGGTCCCGGTCGATTACCGGACCGGCTGGCCCGGGGGCACGGTCAGGACCAGCAGCTGGCCCTTCTCGACCAGCTCCGGGTCCGCGGACTTGGTGTGGTTCTGCACGTCCAGCAGGTACTTGCCGGCACCGAGGAACGGCGCCGGGATGATGCCCGACGACTCCTCGTCGGTGGTGTCGAAGTACGCGCCGCCGGGCAGGAAGCGCTGCGGGTCCTCGTCGACGATCCGGCGCACCGCGCCCGAGGCGATGTCGTACTGGTAGACACCGGCCAGGTAGCCCTGGTTGCCCGGGTCCTCCTGCATGAGCACCTGGCCGCGGTGGTTGATGGTGATGTTGTCCATCATCTTCGGGCCGCTGGCCTGGCCCGCCGGGCCCTCGAGCACCATCGTGAGCGTGCCGCCCTTGGTCGGGTCGGTCACGTCGTTGAACGACAACCGCCACAGCCGGCTGTGCTTGCTCATGCTGGCGGTGGTGGCGAAGTAGAAGTCGTTCGGGTTGTTCGGGTCCCAGGCGCCGTCCTCGGGCCGGTCGAAGCTGGTGCCGCCGGTGGACGACAGCGTGAAGGGCAGCGAGCCCCTGGTCCACGCCTTGGTGCTGTCCTCCGCCGCCATGCCCGGCACGGAGATGGTGTAGCTCTTGCCGCCGGCGAGGCCGGCCTTCTCCACCGGGTTCCCGGCGGTCTTCTTGTCGCCGACGTAGAGCGTGACCTCGCCCGCCCCGCCGTCGCTGGTGCCCATCACCACGGTCTTGTCGCCGCTGGCCGGGTTGGCGACGATGTTCTCCCAGCTCCCAGTGCCGAAGCCGGGCAGCTCGTAGGACTCGCCGGTCTCGACGACGTGGCCGAAGGCGCGCCCGCCGGTCGACTCCTCGCCGTTGGTGAAGATCCGACCGTCGTAGCCCTTGCCGGTGGCCGGGTTGAAGTAGGCGGTCCGGGCGGCGAGGTCGGCCGAACAGAGCCGGTTGAACACCGCACCCGGGGTGTCGACGTACTGCCCGTTGCCGGCCAGGAAGACCTTGCGGACGAGGTCGCCGCCCGACAGCACCCGCAGGGTCTTCTTGTCGATGACCCACTTGGAGATGAAGGCGCCCTTGGCCCCGTGCGCCCGGACGACGCCGACGGTGTTGGCGAGTTCGTGGTTCATCAGGACGGTGAAGGTGCCGTCGCCGTTGTCGAACGCACCGAGGCCGTCGGGGATCCCGGCCATCCGGTAGCCGCCGACCGAGTCGCCGGTGGTGAGCAGCGACGTCAGGGTGACGCCGGGCGTGGCGCGGACGAGGTACGGCGCGTCGCTGCTGCTCGGGCCGGTCGAGCCGCCCGGCGCCGCCGACGCGGCGCTGCCGACGGCCAGGGCGGCCACGCCGGCGATCGCGACGGCAGACAGCCGGCGCTTGGACATGATGTGCATCGTTGCATTCCTCCCAGCGGAGCGAGTCCGCGACCGCGGACGCGCCGGCGACGCTACGAGGGCCAGGTGAAGCGATCCGCGGCCGGTTTCGACGAACGGATGAACAACTCGGGTGTCTCGCCCCAACAGCCGGCGGATTGCTGTCCGTTCGTCCAGTTCACCGCTGACCGGGCCGGACCAGGCCGCTCTCGTAGGCGTACACGACGGCCTGCGCCCGGAGCCCACGTCCCGCCGCCATGGCTGAGCGGCATCCGCGGGGAACCACCGCGCGAGGACGATCCCGCCGCCGAGGAGCACGCCCGATGCCCAGGTGGCGACCGCGACGTCCCCGAAGAACGGGTCCAGGGTGGTCTGCACGACCGCGAGCACGCCGATCAGCGGCCCGAGGACGAACGGGATGAGGCCGGGATCGCGCAGCCGGGGCGCACGGCATCGTCAGCACCCGAGACGCCACCGGCCGCCGAGTGCGGCCCAAACAGGGAGTGACGATGACCAGCAACCTCACCAGCGCCGGCCGGATCGACCCGACGGCCGTCCGCGACGGCGCCCACGGCCGGACGACGCTGCGCCGCGGGCTGCTCCCGCCCGATCCGGTCAGAGCGGAAACGGAGCGTCGTTCTCGTCGAGTCGGTACAGCCGGGCCACCGCCTGCGCTTCCGCCTGGCGTCCCAGCCGTAGGTGCGCCCAGTGCAGTTCGGCGGCGCAGCGGCGGACGACCCAGAAGGAGCGGTTCCTGCGCAGCTCGCGCTGGTGAAGGTCGAGGGCCCGCTCGAAGTGGGGAACGGCAGCCGGGTCACGTTGCCCGGCGAGCGCCGCACCATGCCGCTGCAGCGCGAGCGTCAGCGGCTCGGGCCCACGACCGCGCCGCAGTTCGACGACCGCCCCGCTCTCCTCCGCCGCCCGGGCGAACAGCTTGGCCGCTGTTTCCTGGTCGCCCCGAACCTCAGCGCGCAACCCCTGCCGGAGCCAGAGCTGGGAGCGTACGAGCCGGGCCCGTTGTGTGGGGCGGCCCTCCGCACCGTAAGCCCGGCACCACGCCTCGTACGCCTCGGAGGTCAGCTGTTCCGCCTCCGCCAGTGAACGGTCGTCGCCGAGCTGCAGCAGCGTGAAGGCGAGGTTGTTGCGCGAGGCCGTCGTCTGGAGCTGGCCCAACCGCCCGATCAGCTCGGTTCGCCGGGCCAGCACCTGGCGGCGCGTGGCCACCGCGTCGTTGACGGCACCGACCCGCAAGGACTGGTATCCCACCTCCTCCAGGGCGCCGAGAGTGTGGCGGTGCAACCGCCCGAACTCGTTCTCGCAGTGCGCGAGCACGACGCGGTGGAGCGCGAGGGCGGCCTGGTTGTCGCCGTCGCTCGCGGCCAGGCCGGCCCGGACCGAGAGGACGGCGCGGATGATGGACGGTGACGCTTCCGGCAGCTTCTCGAGCATGCTCTTCGCCTCCTCGACAAGCTTCGTCGCGGAGGCATAAGCGGTGGTTTCGGCCCGGCGACGGCGAGCCCAGGCCAACGCGCACCGCGCGAAGATCCGCAGCTCGTCGTCTTCCGCGAGATGCTCGTCGGCGATGCGCAGTGCCTGCTCGGCGGCAGGTTCTCCGTCCTCCCGCCCGTACTCCGTGCGGAGGACCGTGCTCAGGTCGATGAGACACTGAACCCGCTCTCGGCTGTTCGCTCGGCCGGCCTGCGCCAGCCACGACTCGGCCTGCTGGAGGTACCGGATCGCCTCCGTTCGGCGGTGTTCGCTGCGCATGACATCGGCGATCTCGCTCGCGCTCGCTGCCGCCGCCCGAAGGTCCGTCTCAATGCCGGCAACGGCAAGGGTTATGTGCAGGGTCAGCAGGATCCGTCGCCCGTCGGACAGATCCTCCTCGGCCAACAGCGTCCGCACCGCCGACAGTGCGCCGGTCAGGATGCCCGTGCGTTCCTCGGGGGACAGCGTGTCCTCCACGTTGTCCTTCGCGATGCGGAACCGCAGCCGTTCGACGAACTCGATTGTTCCAGTGGTATTGCCCGTGGAGCGGATCCAGGACGAGGCGAGGGCCGCATCGAGCCCTTCGGACGACTGCACCCGGCCCAGACCGGCCACCAGCACGTTGTCGAGGAATGATTCACCCAGCAGCGAGGCGGCCACCAGGACCTGACGCACACCCAGCGACAGCTCGGCCCAGTGTTGGGCGAGCAGACTGTTCAAACCGCCGTCGAGCCGAGCAACCTCGTCCGCGCCCAGGGCGATCCGCCCTTCGCGCGTCAGCGCCCGGAGTCGAGGCGCGTCCAGCAGCAGTCGCAGCGCGTAGGGGTTGCCGTCCGCACGTTCGGCCAGGCGGGCGGCGATCTGCGGATCGGTCCTCGGGTGCAGCGACATGACGTAGGCGATGAGATCGTCGTCGGTCAGCCGGTCCAGCTCCACCTTCCTGATCTGCGCCGAGCTGCTCGCCTCACGCAGGTAGCGCGGGAACGGCTCGTCGGAAGCGGTCAGCCGGTCCGGCCAGGTGGTCGCGATCGCCAGCAGCGGCAGGTCGGAGGCGAGAGCGTTCTCGACAAGCGAGACGGCGGCCGGGTCGAGATTGTGTGCGTCATCCAGGACGAGCACGATGGGAAGGCTCTCCTCGCCCCGGCCGGATTGGATGAGCGTACGCAGGAGCTCGTACACCTGCGCTCCCCGATCGATCTCATCCCCGTAGTCGATGTGGCGGGATTCCCTGCTCCTGCGCCGCTCTCGGCGCCACTCGGTGTGCGCCTGGATCAGTTCCTCCCCCATGTCCAGCACCGTCTCCGCGAGTTCGAGGAGGTCCGGCAACGGCAGGGCAGCGCCGATCAGCCGGTACGTCGAACGGACGAGAAGCTGCCGGCGCTCAAGCCGCCGGATGAGGTGCGGCAGGTGCCGGCTGATCTGGTTGGTCAGGTTGTCCAGCACGGGAGCGGGTGAGCCGTCGCCGAGGCGGCCGGAGGCCGGAGCGAGCCAGAGCCACGGGATGTGGGCATCGGGTGGGACCTCGATGTCGCGATGCCGCACCGTTTTCCGCTCGGCGGTGAGAGCGACGAAGCCACTGGTCCGGCCGTCGACAGACGGCACGAGCGTCGAGGGCCAGTAGGCCGGCTGCGGTTGCCGGGCAGCAAGGGAGCGGTAGAACTCCTGGACGACCCTCGTCTTGCCCCAGCCGGGCGGTGCCGACAGGACCGTGAGATGTGGCTGTGCTGTCGCCCGAACCTTGTCGAACAGATCCTCCAGCTGATGAACCTCAGCTTGGCGGTCACGACCGACGAACATGTGGCTACCCCAACTGCCGGAATCAGAAAAGCGGGTACGTTCAGCTCTTGGTCATGGTCAGGTTCGCGTCGACCGCTCGGAGTTGGTGCGCGACCCGGTTCATGGCCGCCCGGAAGAACCGGGCGTCCGGCGTGAAGAACAAAAAGACGCGGCCGGTACGGGTCATCGCCATCGAACATCGGGTTCTGCCGCTGTTTGAATCATGCCCGGTGACTTGGAAGCTGAGCACGGATCCGATCGCGGCCTCCTGCTCCTCAGTGGCTCGTCTCGACATCGAGGTGACGGCGCCGATCGCGCCTGATCTTCCACGGTAGGTGCCACTTGCCGTCGGCAGTCCGTGGGCGGTTCCGCGATGCGGTTCCCACTGCGAGCGGAGGAGTTGGAAGCCCTTCTTGCCGGCGAGGCCGCCTAGAAAGGCGTTGATGCACTCGTCGGGCGGAGCCGCCAGCGTGAAATGCCATGTTCTGCGGTGATCGAGAATGCCCATGGCGACCCCCGGTGAAAGAGTTTCGGAGAGTCGTTAAACGGTACAACGGTCCCCGGATTCGCCCACTTGGCCGATCGGCTATTCGTTGCGGGACATTTCTTCTTCGGGCCTGGCCGGGAGACGCTCAATCACCGAGCGACCTCGACCGATGGGTCGCCGTAACCGGCAATTGTGCAGTCGCCTACCCGACAACCCTCTCGACGTTGCCACAGCCGTGCCGCTTCCTCTGCTGGTCGGCCGCCCGCCCGCCCCCGCGTCGCCCCGGACGCCCTGGAACCGCTCCGCCGGCCGCTGACCGGCCTGTGATCTTCGACCAGGTGCGGACGTGGCCGCCGGCTGCGCGAACTACGCTGGGGCGGCCGTCCGAACGGGGAGCACCGTGCGCAACCATCCGGCCGTCGTACTGGTGGCCGTCCTGCTGTCCACTCTCGCGCTGCCGGTCTCGCTGACCGGCGCGTCCGTCGCGCTGCCCGACATCGGCCACGACCTGCACGCCGGCCTGGCCGGCGTGCAGTGGGTGGTGAACGGCTACAACGCCACCTTCGCCAGCTTCATGCTCGCCACCGGTGCGCTCGCCGACCTGTTCGGCCGCCGCCTGGTCTACGCGATCGGGGTGGCCGTCTTCGCGGCCGGCGGGATGCTCGCGTCGGTCGCCGGCGGCATCGTGCTGCTCGACGTGGCCCGCGTCCTGGCCGGTGTCGGCGCGGCCGCCGCGGCGACCAGCGCGTCCGCCCTGCTCGCCGGGGCGTTCCACGGGCGGGCCCGGGCCCGCGCCTTCGGGGTCTTCGGTACGACCATCGGGGTCGGCCTCGCCTTCGGCCCGTCGATCGCCGGGCTGCTCATCGAGGCCTTCGGCTGGCGGGCGGTCTTCGCCGCCCCGGCGCTGGCCACCTGCGCGGTGCTCGCCCTCGTGCCGCTGCTGCCGGAGTCCCGCCAGCCGCACCCCGGGCGGGTCGACTGGCCGGGCACCGTCTCGTTCACCGCCGCGCTGCTGCTGGCGATCTTCGGCTTCGTGCAGGGCCCCGACTATGGCTGGACCGCCCCGGTGATCCTCGCCGCGTTCGTCGCCGCGGCGGCCCTGCTGGTGGTGTTCGTGCGGGTGGAGCGTCGCCGCGCCGAGCCGATGTTCGACCTGGCCCTGCTGGCGAGCCCCCGGTTTGTCGGCATCTGCCTGGCGGCGGCCACCATCGTGGCGGTGCTGGTGCCGCTGCTGGTCTACCTTCCGTCGTATCTGACCACGGTGGTCGGGCTCAGCCCCGGCGCGGCCGGTGTCACGCTGATCCTGCTCACCGCCCCGACCCTGGTGCTGCCGCTGCTGAGCGGCGCGCTGACCCGGCTGGTCCCGGCCACCGCGGTCACCGTCGTCTCGGTGGCCGTGGTCGCCGTCGGCGCGGCCTGGGCCACTGTGCTCGGCCCGCACGCGGACACCGCCACGTTGGCCGGGCCGCTGCTGACCATCGGCGTCGGGGTGGGGCTGTCCATCGGGCTGCTGGACGCGATCGCGATCGGCAGCGTCGCGCCGGCCCGCGCGGCGACCGGCGCCGGGATGATCAACACGGCGCGGTTGACCAGCGAGACCGTGGCCATCGCCGTGGTCGGGGCGGTGCTGGCCAGCACCACCGGCGGCCGGCTCGCCGATCCGGGCTTCACCGGTGGGCTGCGTACGGTGCTGTGGTCGATGGCCGGGCTGGCGGCCGCCGCCGCGGTGGCTGTCGCCGCGCTGGTCCGGCGGGCCCGGATCGAACAGCGGGAAGAAGTTCCGGTCGGCTGAAACCAGAGCCACCCGTCGCGCGCCTCGACGGTGACGCCCGTCCCGACGGCGGGCGGGAAGCGGAGTGCGCATGACTGGCCGGATCGCCCTCGAGGACGTCGGTGAGGACGTCTTCGGGGCGACGTACGAGCAGCACTTTCGGGCCATGGTGCGGTTCGCGTACCTGACCACGGGCAGTGCCGCCGCCGCGGAGGACATCGTCCAGGAGGCGTTCGTCGACCTGTACCGCCACCGGGACGTGGTCCACCAGCCGCAGCGGTGGCTGTGCCGGGCGGTGGCGAACCGTTGCACCTCCTGGGTGCGGCGGCGGGTCCTGGAACGGCGGCATGCCTTCGCCGAACCCGTGCCGTTACGGCGGGCCGGACGGGCAGGGCGCGGCGGTGCGGGCGGCGCTGCGTCGGGTCCGTCCCCGCCAGCGCGCGGCCCTGTTCCTCCGCTTCTACCTTGACCTGCCGGAACGGGAGATCGCCGCAGCGCTCGGCTGCCGCCCCGGCACCGTCAAGACCCTGATCCACCGTGGACTCGCCGCGCTGAGGGAGCACCTCGATGACTGATCCGACACCCCAGATCCGCAACATGATCGGCCGGCTGCTGCCGGACGCCGCCCTGACCGTCACGCCGATGAGCGAGACAATCCGACGGGCGTCGGAGCGGCCGCCGCGCCGAAGTTGGCCGAAGGTGGTGGCGGTCAGCGTGGCGACGGCGGTGCTCCTGCTCGCCGGGGGCGTGTTCTGGCAGGTTGACAGCGTGGCCGATCGGAACGCCCGGCAGGAGGTCGTGGTCGCGTCGGTCGGTAGCGGGGTCGCGGACGACCTCGCTGCGCGCTGCCCGGTGGAGGAGGGTGGCGGCCGGTTGATCAACGCTTTGCGCTGGCCCGGGGGCCGAGCCGTGCTCACCGCCAACGACACCCGGTTCAGCCTGTGCCTCGGGGGCGAGACCGGGCCGCTGTCCCGGAACGGCTGGGGCGAGTTCTCGCCGGGGAAGACGTCGCTGGTCTGCGGGCAGGTCTCGCCAACCTCCTGCGAGGGTGGCGCGCAGCACCTGCCCGGTCCGCTTCGGCTCAGCTCCTGGGTACTGGCCTACGGCGCGACGGTGCCCGGGACGACCCGGGTGCGGGCGTACGCCGACGGCGGCCACCAGGTCGAGGTGTCGGCGCAGAACGGGACCTTCCTGCTGCGCGTGGAGTCGGTGGGCAGCAAGGACATCGGGATCCATCGGGTGGAGATGTTCGGCGCGACCGGCGAGAAGCTCCTCACCTGGGACTGGGACCGCCCATAGGTCCCGTGGCCGAACGGGGGCCGGCGACTATCGTGGCGTGTCGTGACGGACACCGCGCAGCGCCTGGCCGAGATCCGGGGTGGCGTGCCACCCCGGCGGCACAACGCCCGCACCATCGCCGCACTGACCGGCAACCCGGGCTGCACCCGGCGGGCGGTGCTGGACAGTGCCGGGGTGGACAAGCCGAAGCTGGCCGAGCGGATCGGGTTTCCGGCCCGGTTCGGCCAGTCCCGCTTCGCCATCACGCGGGGCAACGCGTTCGAGGCGCAGGTGAAGGCCGAGGGTGGGGCGGAGCTGCTGCGGTTGGTCGCGGAGCGGCTGGGCGTACCGGTGCCGGTGGGGGCGAGCTGGACGGACCTGGGCGGCGCCGACGACCTGCCGGACCGGCACGAGCGGTCCCGGGCGGCGTTGACCGGCGGCGGTGACGAGCCGGCGTTCTTCGACCACCCGCTGCTCGGGCTGGAGGTGGCCGGCCGGCGGGTGCACCTGGAGCCGGATCTGGTCGCCGCCCGGCTCGGCGGCCGGTTCCACGTGGTGGAGATCAAGTCCTTCCCGGTGATCGACGGGCAGGCCGACCCGGCGAAGGTCTCCGCCGCCGCCATCCAGTCCGCCGTCTACGTGCTGGCGCTGCGCGAACTGCTGGCCGCCACGGGGCACGACCCGGACCTCGTCTCGCCCGAGGTGGTGCTGGTCTGCCCCCGTGACTTCGCCAACCAGCCGGTGGCCAGCCTCCTCGACGTACGCAAGCAGTTGCTGATGCTGCGCCGCCAGCTCGACCGGATGGCCCGGATCGACGACCTGCTCGCCGACGTGCCGGCCGGTTTCACCGCCGACCCGGCCGCCGACCCGGCGACCCTGGCCGCCGCGCTCGCCGGGGTGCCCGCCCGCTACGCCCCCGAGTGCCTGGCCGCCTGCGAGCTGGCGTACTTCTGCCGGCACGAGGCGCGCGGCGACACCACCGCGCTGGGCCGGCCGGTGCGGGAGGCGCTGGGCGGGATCGACGACATCGGGGAGGCGCTGGCGCTGGCCGGCGGCGTCCGCGCGCCGGATCCGGAGCAGGCGGAGGCCGCGGCGCTGCTGCGCGCCGCCGCCCGCCTGCGCGCCGAGGCCCTCGCCGGGAAACCGTCATGAGTACGCCCCGCCGGCCCGGCCGGCCCGACCCCTCCCGGAGGTACGGGTGAGCACCCTGCGCGCCCTCGCCAAGGCGCAGGCGGTCGCCGCCGGGGTGGCCCAGCCGGTGGCCACCGTCCGGCACCTGCACCTGTCGGACCGGCCGCTGGTGCTGGTGCCCCTGGCGATGGCGGGCGAGGCGAACGCCCCGCTTGCCGCCCTGGTCGGCACCGCCCCGGACGAGGCGCGGCTGCTGATCGTGCCGCAGCCCCGCAACCGGGACCACCGGTTCGCGTTCGCCGCCGAGCTGGCCGCGATCGTGCTGCCCTACCTGGACTCGTTCCGTCAGGTCAGCGAGGCGGTGCCGGTCGACCGGGGCCGGGACGTGCGGTACCGGTACGCCGACGCGCCGCAGCTGCTGGTGCCCAACCCGGCTGGGATGACCTTCCTGCGGCTGCTCGGCCGCTCGACCCGGTTCCGTCGCCCGGACGGTGACCACCCGGTGCACCCGTCGGTGCCGCTGCTCGGCCGCTGGCTGACCTTCTTCGCGGAGCGCGCCGAGCATCCCGGCTCGGCGGCCCTCGTCGCGCTGGCCGAGGCGCTGACCCTGCACTGGGCGACCGGGCAGAGCGCCGTGGAGGACCTGCACCTGCCGGCGCTGCTCGGCTGGATCGACCCGCCGCCCGGGCTCACCGGCGCCGAGGCGGCCGCCCGGGCCGAGGACCCGCGGCTCTGCCCACCGGCCGGTCCGGCCACCGACCCGGACTTCGACAACCAGCGGCTGGCCCCGGCGATGGCCGCGTACGCGGACGCCGACGCCGACGCCGACCCGGCCGCCCGGGCGGGCGCGTACGCGGAGCTGGAGCGGCTGCTGCGCGACCAGCTCGCGCCCACCTGGGAGCTGATGTGGCGCGGCCTGGGGTTGCTGCGCGGGCTGCCGCCCGGGGCGCGGGTGGCCGGCCGGTGGGACGGCGACAAGGACGCCTTCACCGGCTACGCCGAGTACGTCGACGACGGCGGCGGGCCGCAGCCGCGCCGGGACGGGGCGGTGGCCGCGGCGGTGCGGCTGCACCGGCTGGAGCGGGCGCTGGCCTCGTACGCGGTGCAGCGCGCCTACGACGACCCCCTCGTCATGGCCGAGCACCGGTTGACCGGGGAGGCGTTCGTCGGCGACGTGACCCTGGCCGACCCGAAGCGGGTGGACGATACCGGCAAGCGGCCGGTGCTGCGCCCGCGCATCCAGGTGGTCACCACCGAACCGGTGACGGTGCCGGTCGGCGCGACCCTGTACTCGCCGGCCCGGCCGAGCCAGAAGGCGAAGGTGGTCTTCCTGACTCCCGGCGCGGACGGCAAGACCGAGGTGGTGCTGGAGCTCTCCGGCGGGATGGGGCGCGGGCTGACCGCGCCGCCGGGCACGGTGCCGGAGGTGGGGGAGCGGCTCTGCTTCACCACCCTGGCGGACGCGTTCCTGCCGGCCGGGAACTTCCCCACCGCCGAGGAGACCCCGTGGACCCACGGCGGCCCGCCGGCCGCGCCCGTCCTCGACGGTTCAGCCCCGGTCAGCGCCCCGGCGGAGAGCGACGACGGTGACCCAGTCGAGGAGTGGTCGTGACTGCCCATAGCGGACCTGCCAGCGTCGGGCACCCGGACGATGAGCGCGAGCGGACTCGGCGCAGCTACGACACTGTGGCCGCCGAGTACCATGCGCGGCTGGCCGACGAGCTGACGGACAAGCCAGTGGATCGGGCGTTGCTGGCCGCCCTGCTCGAGCTGGCGGTGCCCGGGACGCCGGTGGCGGACCTTGGTTGCGGGCCGGGGCACGTCACGGACTGGCTGTCCGGTCGGGGTGTGCCGGCAGTGGGGATCGACCTGTCGCCGCAGATGGTGGCGGTGGCCCGGCACGCGTACCCGGGTGCGGAGTTCCGCGAGGGTGACCTCCTGCGGCTGCCGGCCGCGGACGGCGAGTTCGGCGCGGCGGTGGCGCTGTACTCGGTGATCCACCTTGCGCCCGACGAGCTGCGGCCGGCCCTCGCCGAGGCGTGTCGGGCGCTGCGGCCGGGTGCGCCGCTGCTGGTCGCGGTGCACCTCGGCAGCGAGGTGCGGCACCTGAACGAGTGGTGGGGGCATCCGGTGGATGTCGATTTCCGTTTCTTGGCGGCGGAGACGCTGCTCGGCGCGCTGGACGACGCCGGGTTCGCGGTGCAGGCGCGGCTGGAGCGGACGAGTTACCCGCACGAGGTGGAGACGCGCCGGCTGTACGTGCTCGCCCGCCGTGTCTAGCGCCGATCAGGGGAGGGCGGCCAGGGCCTCGCGCGCCTCGTCCGCTGTCGGTCGCTGCGGGTCGGTGGCCAGCAGGGCCTCCAACGCTCTCCGGTACGCCACGTCGCGTGCCGCGCCGGCCGCCACCTCGACGTCCGGCGTCACTCCGCAGCGTTCCCAGTTGGTGCCGGTCAGCGGGTTGGACGGCCGGGCCACCGGCACGGTCAGTTCCAGGTGCGGGTGGATGCGGTGCCCGACGCAGGGATGGGCCCCGCCCCGGCTCCGCTCGCCGATCACGGTGGCCCGGCCGAGCTGTTGCAGGTCGTACGCCAGCTCCTCGCCGCCGGAGAACGTCTCCGCCGAGGTCAGCACGTGCACCGGCTTGTCCGGCGCGTACCGCGGCACCGGGAGGTACGCGGCGCTCCAGGATTGGCGGGCTTTGCCGGCCCGGTCGTGCATGGTGTGCAGGTGCGCCGGCTCGGCGAAGAACCAGCCGCAGAGCAGGGCCACCATGTCCGGGCTGCCGCCCCGGTTGCCACGCAGGTCGAGCAGGAGCGCGTCGGTGCCGCCGAGCAGCCGCAGCGCCGCCATCATGGCGTCGCCGGCCACCTGTGGCGGAAACAGAGCCGGCCGGATGTCCAGCAGCCCGACGTTGCCGGCCAGCCGCTCCACCCGGGCGACGCCGCCCATGGTGACGACGGCCTGCCGGGCCCAGAACTCCTCGTCCGGTTCCTCCTCGCGCTCGGACACGGTCGTGGCCCGATGCTGGAGGCGCAGGTGCAGGTCGCTGTTGACCGACTGGAGGTCCTCGGTGACCAGCGCGCCCAGCGCCGCCGGGTCGGCGGCGTTGGCGTACCGGCCGGCGCGGAGCCGGTCGCCCAGGTGCGCCGCGATCCGTTCGGCGACGTCGGGAAAGACGTACTGCTCGGTGACCAGCTTCGCCGCCTGCTCGACGATCTCGGTGATCTCGTCCTGTCGCATCGGAAGTCCCCGTCCGTCGGTCCACCGCGATGAGGGTCAGTAGAGCAGCCGATTGACAAAAGCGTCAAGAGAACTAGACGCTTTCCGGATGACCGATGAGATCGCCGACGCACTGCAGGTCCGCACCACGGCCCAGTTCAAGGCGCTGGCCCACCCGTTCCGCCAGCGGCTGCTCTTCGTGCTCGGGGCCGGCCCCGCCACCATCAGCCAGCTCGCCACCGGACTGGACGCGGCGAAGGGCACCGTCGCCCACCACCTCAAGGTGCTCACTGAGGCCGGCATGGTCCGGACCGCCCACACCCGACAGGTACGCGGCGGCACCGAGCAGTACCACGAGCGCACCTTCCACCGCCTCGTCGGCGAGACCGACCCCGGCGCCACCACCGCAATGCTCGGCGCGGTCGCCGACGAGTTGGCCGGCGACGACGATCCACTGCTGCTCCTGCGCCACCTGCGGCTCACCCCGGTGCAGGCGCAACGGCTCCGCGCCACCCTTGAGGGCCTCGTCGACGACGCCGAGGAAGCGGGCCCGGAGGAGTGGCGGTACAGCGTCCTGGTGGCTCTCTACCGCCGCCACGACAGACCATCACCTGCCTGACCCGAGGGGTACGGGATCGGCAGGGCCGTCTCGTGGGTTCGGAGGACCCGGCGACGCCGTATGGTCACGACGCGCTGACGATGAGTTGACCACGAGTTGGCCGGTTTGCTGCCGAACTGCTGATGGGACCGGGTAGCCCCACCCCATTCGGATGATCCATCTTGGTCTATAGCCCGCGACCGTGGGTGTCATGCGCGTCCTGTCCCTTTTGGGGCGCGCTAGTACATGTGGAGGTTACGTGCACACACGAACCAGGCATGCGAGACGCGCGTCAGCCGTTACAGCGGCTTTCGCGATTCTCACGACAGTGATGGCGAGCGCAGGACACGCCGCGTTCGCCGCGCCATCGGCCACAGCACCGTCAGTCGACCCGGCCGACAAGCTCACCTCGGCCATCGAGAAGACGCTCACCACGCACGACTCGGCGGACTTCTGGGTGAAGCTGTCGGTGAAGGCCAACCTGGACGCGGCGCCGGACATCGCCGACTGGGGCAAGCGCGGCCAGTACGTCTACGACGCGCTCACCCGCACGGCCAAAACGTCCCAGGCGGGCGTGATCAAGCAGCTCGAGGCGAACGACGCCGACTACAAGAGCTTCTGGATCAGCAACCGCATCCTCGTCGAGGACGGCACGCTGGAGCTCGCCAAGGAGCTCGCCGCGCAGTCCGAGGTCAGCCAGATCACCGAGACCACGAAGTTCGACCTCGTCGAACCGGTCAAGCGCGAGAAGGCGCCGGCGAACGCCCCGGCCACGGTCGAGTGGGGCCTCAACTTCATCCACGCCCCTGAGGTCTGGGCCCAGGGCTTCACGGGCGAGGGCATCGTCGTGTCGAGCGTCGACACCGGCACCCAGTTCGACCACCCGGCGCTCGCCGACGGTTACCGCGGTCGGCAGCCCGACGGGACGATCGTCAACGACTACAACTTCTTCGACTCCTCCGGACGGTGCGGCTCGTCCGGCAACCCGTGCGACGTGAACGGGCACGGCACCCACACCATGGGCACCATGATGGGCGACGACGGCCACGGCAACCAGATCGGTGTCGCGCCCGACGCGCAGTGGATCGAGGCCAACGGCTGCGACACCTGCTCGGACGTCGACCTGCTCGAGTCCGGTCAGTGGATCACCGCGCCGACCCGCACGAACGGCACCGACCCCGACCCGGCGAAGCGGCCGCACGTCGTCAACAACTCGTGGGGCGCGGTCGCCGCCGGGGCCATCGACGACTGGTACCAGGACATCACCGACGCGTGGGCTGCCGCCGGCATCTTCAGCGCCTGGTCGGCGGGCAACAGCGGTCCCGGTTGCCGAACGACCTCCTCGCCGGGCGCGAACACTACGAACTACTCGACGGGCGCGGTCGACTCCTCGGGCCGCATCGCGTCCTTCTCCTCGCGCGGTCCCGGTGAGGGCGGCGGGATCAAGCCGAACATCTCGGCCCCGGGCGTGAACGTCCGCTCGTCGGTCCCCGGTGGTGGGTACGCGAACTACAACGGCACCTCGATGGCCGCCCCGCACCTCGCGGGCGCCGTCGCCGTGGTGTGGAGCGCCGCACCGGCACTGATCGGCGACATCCCGGGCACCTGGGAACTGCTGAACCGGACCGCCCACAACGTCGACGACACCTCGTGCGGCGGCACCGCCGAGAACAACAACGTCTACGGCGAGGGCACCCTCGACCTGGCCGCGCTGATCGACGCTGCGCCAATCGGCGACATGGGTACCGTCACCGGCACCGTCACCGAGACCGACGGCGACCCGATCAGCGGGGCGCGCGTGACGATCGACGGCGAGCACGACCGCACCGTCACCACCGGCACGGACGGCACGTACAACGTCCGCGTCGCCGTGGGCGACTACAAGGTCTCGGCTTCGGCGTTCGGCTACCTGCCGTCGACCCCGGCCGACGCCACGGTCACCGTCGACGCGACCACCACGGTGGACATCCACCTCAATGCGGCGCCGCGCCACACCGTGTCCGGCACCGTCACAGACGTCGCCACGGGCGCGCCGTTCGCCGGCACCACGGTGAGCATCTCCGCACCGATCGCCCCGGTCACCACCGACGCCAACGGCGCGTTCGCGTTCACCGCCGTGCCTGAGGGCACCTACACGATCTCGGTCAAGGGCGGCTCCTGCACGAGCGAGTTCTCGAAGGAGGTCGTTGTTGACGGCGACGAGTCGGTCTCGGCTCAAATCGCCCGGCGGTACGACGACTTCGGGTACTTCTGCACGGTCGGCAGCGACGGGGTCGCCACGGGTGACAGCCGGGTGAGCCTGACCGGTGACGACGCGGCGGCCACGGTCCCGCTGCCGTTCTCGTTCCCGTACTACGAGGGCGAGTTCAACACGGCGTACGTGACCACCAACGGCCACGTGAACTTCGCCGGGGCCTCGACGGCCTGGAGCAACGTCCAGATCCCGAACAGTGCCCTACCCAACGCGGCGATCTACCCGATGTGGGACGACCTGTACTTTGACGCCTCGTCGGGTCTGTACACCGCGGCCACCCAGGTCGGTGGGGTCGACGCGTTCGTGCTCGAGTGGCGTGATGTCACCACCTACGCCAACCGCAACCTGCGGACGAACTTCTCCGTGACCCTCCTGGCCAACGGTGAGATCGTGCTCGGCTACGGGGCGAACTCGGGCGGAGCCGCAGCAGGCAGCTCCGCCACGGTGGGTATCGAGAACACGAACGGCACGATCGCCCATCAGTTCTCCTACAACACCCCGGCGATCAACGCCGGAATGTCGATCCGCTACGACTCCGCGCCGCGGGGCACGGTGGCCGGCACGGTGACCGACCGGAACACGGGTGCGCCGATCTCTGGCGCGAGCGTGGTGCTCTCCTCCGAGGCCCTGAGCAAGACCGTGACCACTGGAGCGGACGGCAAGTACTCGACGTCGGTCGTCACCGGTGGCTACTCGGTCAAGATCACGGCGGCGGACTACCAGGCTGCCACCGGGTCGGTCATGGTCACCGAGGACGCCACCACGGCGTTCGACGCCGCCCTGGCCGCGGGCAAGGTGACCATCGCTTCTGATGGCGACACCCATGCCGACCTGCCGATGGGCGGTTCCCACACCGAGAAGCTCACGATCACCAACGAGGGCACCGCCCCGGCGTCGGTCGACCTGAAAGCCGCCGGCGGCCAGTTCGTGCCGGCCGCCAAGGGTGCTCTCACGGCGGTGAAGGGTAAGGCGACCGTTCCGGCGTCGGTGGCCCCGAAGGGGAAGCTGTCGGCGGGCGGCCCGTCGATGTCGCAGTCGAGCGTCAAGGGCGAGACGGTGACGCCTCAGGCGGCGCAGATCCCGGCCGACGAGATCACCATCACGCACTCCGCGTCGCAGGCGATCACGGCCGGCAACTCGGCGTCGTGCAACAACGGCGCCAGCACCCGGAACAACTCGTACCTGCGGACGTTCACGCTGGCCGACTTCGGGCTCAACGGCCTGGACGTGTCGAGCGTGTCGTTCGGGGTGGAGGTGAACCAGGGGAGCCAGCCGCTCACGGTCAACCTCTACACGCTCAATGGCGACCTGCGGTACGCCAACATGACGCTCATCGGCTCGGCCAACGCCACGGTTCCGGCCGGTAACGGCAAGCTGGTGACGGTCCCGGTCAATGGCACGGTCCCGTCCGGCGGCACCCTGGTCGTCGAGGTGAAGGTCCCTGCGGATGGCTACTTCTTCATCGGCTCGAACAACGCCGGCCAGACTGCGCCGTCGTACATCGCCTCGGTGGACTGCGGCATCTCCGAGCCGGCCGACACGGCGTCGATCGGCTTCCCGGGCATGCACATCGTGATGAACGTGACGGGTAGCTCGGGCGCTGCGGCGGACTGGGTGTCCTTCGACAAGACGGCCTTCACGCTCGAGCCGGGCGAGTCGCGCACGGTGACGGCGACCATGTCGGCCGCCGTCGACCAGCCGGGTGCGTACTCCGCCGCGATCGGTGCCAGCACCAACACGCCGTACCGCGTGTCCGAGGTGCCGGTGTCGATGAACGTCACCGCCCCGAAGTCGTGGGGCAAGATCGCCGGCAGAGTCACCTCGGCAAACGGCCAGCCGCTCGGTGGAGCCATCGTCCAGGTGAACGGCGGCAAGGGATACCGCCAGACGCTGGTCACCAAGAACGACGGTACGTACGAGTACTGGATCGACACGAAGGTGAGCCCGCTCACGCTGGTCGTCGCGGTCGAGGGCTACGTGCCTGCGACGGCGAAGGTCACGCTCAAGGCGGGCCAGACGGTCACGGCGAACTTCTCGCTCGACCCGCTCCGGTAGCGCATACCCGGGGCGCGCCGTAGCGCGCGTCCCGTAACGCACGCCCTGTACGACGGCGGCCCGGTCACCATCCAGGTGGCCGGGGCGCCGCCGGACCGCTCCGGTCCGACCAGCGTCTGCTCCGGCTCCACATCCGGCTCGCGGCGTAGGCGGAACGCAATCGGCCACAGGAGGAAGGAAGATGACTCTCGCTCGGGGGGAAAATTCCATCAAGGACAGCCGGACGGAACGCGCACCGGGGGCCGACGGCGTGGCCGTGATCATCGCGGTCGCCTCCTCGACGGAGGAGAGAGTGCGCATGGCGTCGCTGGTGACCAGCCACGCTCCGGTGCTGCTGGTCTCGTCGATGGAGGAGCTCCTGTCGCTACTTGTCGGCACCGCCCCGCCCGCTGAAGCCCCGTCAGTCCGTCCACGCGTCGTCGAGCCGCTCCCGCGAGCCCCTATAGGAACGGCTGATGCCGCCTTGGAGGTCGACTCGGACAGGCGGGTGGCAACCTGGTCCGGGCACAGCGTGCCCCTGTCACCCCTCGAGCACGACCTGCTTCGGCACCTTCTGCTGACACAAGTCGGCCACACCTGCACCTTCGAGTCGCTGCACCGCGCGGTCTGGGGCAACGACCACCTCGGCGGCCGGGGCAACGTGCGGTCGGTGGTGAAGCGACTCCGCCGCAAGGTCGACGAATTGGACTGCCCGCTGCGGATCCAGGCGGTGCGGGGCGTCGGTCTGCGTCTCGTGGCCCCGGCGCGGTGCCGGCAACGAACGCCGAAGAAGCGCGAGACAGCCTGAACCAGATCTGGGAGTGATGCGCCTTCCGGATCCTCCAGATCGATGTGTTCGGGTCCGACCCGTGACACACCGTAACCTGCGAGCCTCGAATGCAGGACAGTTGGATTGCCGCGCCCTGCCAGTCCGGGACCCCCTGACGGTGGCGGACGCCGATCCGCTGTGGCGGCGATACCCGGGGGTAGCTACGCTAGCGGCGTTCGCCGCCCATAACCGGTCCTCATCGTCGAGGCGCACGTCTGGGAGAGAGCCGGAGCAGATCGTTGTGCCTCAGCAGGACGTGAGCCTCGCCGTGATGGCGGCGGCCCGTCGCCCGCTCTCCGGCCGCGTCGGACTCGTCGCGGCCGCGCTGGTCGTACTCGGGGAGGGGTCCTGGCTGGCCGCCGGGCTGCCGGGCGCGGCCCTGGTCAGCGATGTCGGCGCGATGACGGTGGCGAGCTGGGCGACGCTGGCCTGCGCCCGGGCGGCCCGGCGGCATCCGCCGCTGCTGCGGCGGTTCTGGGCGCTGCTGGCGCTGACCCTGGCGCTCGCCGCGGTCGGCCGGATCGTGTGGACGGTCGAGCGGCTGGGCGGGGACGGCCTGCCACACAGCCCGCTGGTCGGTGTGCTCTTCACCGCCGGCATCGTCACCGGCACGGCGGCCCTGCTCTGCTCGCTGGCCGCCCCGCGCAGCCTGGTCGGGCAGGCCCGGGCCCTGCTCGACGGGGTGATCGTCGGGCTGGCGATCATCCCGATCGGCTGGGTGGTGGTGTTCCGCGACATCGCCTCGGCCGACCTGGCCGACCCGCTGCGCACGTTCGGGCTGCTGTATCCGATGTTCGACCTGATGCAGCTCACCATCCTGGTGGCGGTGGCCGGGCCGGCGCGTCCGATGTGGCGGGCGCTCACCCTGATCGGGATCAGCCTCGCCGTCCGGGCCACCGCCGACGCGAGCTACGTCTCGCTTGTCGCGCATTCCAGCTACGTCCCGGGCCAGCCGATCGACGTGTGGTGGCCGCTGAGCTACCTGCTGATCGGTGCCGCCACCGGCTACCTGCCGCCGGCCGGCGGCGACGACGGTGAGGAGTTCGCCGAATCGCCGCTGCCGCCGTGGTGGCGGGTCGCCCTGCCGTACCTGCCGGTGGGCGGGGCGATCGTCGCCGTGGTGCTCGCCCGGCGGCCCACCGGGCAGACCCCGCATCTGGTCTTCGTCGCCATGATGGCGCTGCTCGGGGTGCTGGCCCTGCGGCAGGGCCTGGCCGCCAACGAGAACCTGCGGCTGGTCGCCCGGCTGCGCCGGCTCGCGTACTCGGACCAGCTCACCGGCCTGGCCAACCGGCTGACGTTCAACCGGCGGCTGCGGCGGGCGCTGCGCGACGGCGCACCGGTCGCCGTGCTGCTGCTCGACCTGGACGGCTTCAAGCAGGTCAACGACCGCTTCGGGCACGCCGCCGGGGACCGGCTGCTGACCACCATCGCGGAACGGATGCAGGACGCCGTCGGCGGCGACGGGATGATCGCCCGGCTCGGCGGCGACGAGTTCGCGGTGCTGGTCGACGGCGGCCGGGTGCCGCCCGAGCCGCTCGCCGCGCGGCTGCTCGCCGCCCTCGAACCGCAGCCGGGGGAGGAGGACCTCGGCGTACACCCGTCGGCCAGCATCGGGATCGCCGAGTACGGCCCGCAGCACACCTCCTACACCGATCTGCTCCGCGACGCCGACATCGCCATGTACGCGGCGAAGGCGGCCGGCAAGTCGGCGTACCGGACCTGCACGCCGGGGCTGCGCGAATCGGCGGTGAGCCGGGCCGAGCTGATCGCCGACCTGCGCCGGGCGGTCGACGAGGGACAGCTGCTGATGGAGTTCCAGCCGATCGTCGACCTGGCCACCGGCGCGGTACGCAGCGCCGAGGCGCTGGTGCGGTGGCGGCACCCCCGGCTCGGGGTGCTGCCCCCGGCGCGGTTCCTGCCGCTGGCCGAGGAGACCGGGCTGATCCTGGCGATCGACCGGTGGGTGATCCACCAGGCGTGCCGGGCCGCGGCGACCTGGCGGACGTACGCGCCCGAGGTGACCGTCGCGGTCAACATCGCCGCCGCGCACGTGCGCCGCCCCGACCTGATCGCGACGGTCACCGGGGCCACCGCGGCGGCCGGCCTGGCGCCCCGGGCGCTCACCCTCGAACTGACCGAGTCGGCGCTGATCGACGGCAGCGACGCGGTGCTGGAACGGCTGCACCAGCTGCGCGAGCTGGGCGTACGGATCGCCATCGACGACTTCGGCACCGGCTACTCGTCGCTGAGCTACCTGCACCGGATCCCGGCCACCGAGCTGAAGATCGACCGGTCGTTCGTGTCCCGGTTGGACGCCGGCGACCCGCGGGCGTACGCCACGGTGGAGATGGTCAACCGGCTGGCCGGCGCGTTCGACCTGGCGGTGGTGGCCGAAGGGGTGGAGACCGGCACCCAGCACGCGGCCGTCGCCGCGATCGGCTGCCTGCACGGCCAGGGCTGGCGCTACGGTCGCCCGGCCGGCCTGTCCGAGCTGCTCACCGCGCTCACCCCGGCCGACGCGACCCGCTGACCGGCCCGTTCGGGCGAGTCGGTGCGCGGCATGCTGCTGACCTCGTACGGCTTCAGCGAGTTCGGCCGCAAGGCCGAGCAGGGCGCCCTGGCCATGTACCTCGGCGCGGCGCTGCTCCTGCTCCGGGTGAAGGAACGGGCCACCATCTGACCGGTGCCCGCAGAATCGGCTTGACCCTCACGCAACGGGAGGCGGGAGCCTTGGTCACGGAAGGGAGGGAAACCATGGCGTACACGGTGGGCCAGGTGGCGCGGGCGGCCCGGGTGACGGTCCGGACGCTGCACCACTACGACGAGATCGGGCTGCTGTCGCCGAGCGGGCGTACCCCGGCCGGCTACCGCCGCTACTCGGACGCGGACCTGGAGCGGCTGCAGGTCATCCGGGCCTACCGGGAGCTGGGGTTCCCGCTGGAGGAGATCGCCGAGATCCTGGACGACCCGGCGGCGGACCCGGTGGCGCACCTGCGCCGGCAGCACGAGCTGCTCACCGGCCGCATCGGCAAGTTGCAGGAGATGGTGGCGGCGATCGAGATCGCGATGGAGGCGAGACGAATGAACATCGGGCTCACGCCGGAGGAGCGGTTCGAGGTGTTCGGGGACTTCGACCCGGACGCGCACGCCGAGGAGGCGGAGCGGCGCTGGGGCGGCACGGACGCGTACCGGCAGTCCGCCGAGCGGGTCGGCCGGTACTCGAAGGAGGACTGGCTCCGGCACAAGGCGGAGAACGAGGACTGGGGTCGGCGGCTCACGGAGCTGATGGCCTCGGGCGCCCCGGCCGACTCGCCGGCGGCAATGGCGCTGGCCGAGGAGCACCGGCAGCTGATCAGCCGCTGGTTCTACGACTGCTCGTACGAGATCCACACCGGCCTGGCGGACATGTACGTCGCCGACCCGCGGTTCACCGCGTACTTCGAGAAGATCCGGCCGGGGATGGCCGCGTACCTGAACGAGGCCATCCACGCCAACGCGATCAACCGGGCCTGACCCGGCTTCCGTCGCCGGTGGCCCGGCAGCTTGCGGTGGGGCCCCTTTCGAGCTGAGTCGGTTGTGACGTCAGCTCGAAAGGCGGTCCCGCGGTGTTTCCCGGCCGGGCCGGTGAGCATAGCCGGAGCGGGGTGGCGCCCGCGCCGGGTCGCCGTCGCGCTGACCGACCTGCGGTAGCCGCCCATGCGCCCCTCAGCCGGGAGCGCCGATGGGTGGTGGTTCCGGCGGCAGGCTCGGCGCGAGCCGGCGCAGCGACGCGTACGTGGGCAGGAGCGCGTCGTGCAGCTCGGAGAAGAGCGGCAGCAGGGCGGCGTAGGTGGCGGCGGAGGCGGGGTCCGGGCGTACCGTCTCGTCGATCCTGACCAGGTCGGCGGCGACCTCGATCGAGGAGATCAGGCCGAGGGCCTGCATGCCGAGCAGGGCGGCGCCGAAGCTGGACCCCTGGTGGCCGGCGGGGAAGCTGACCGGCATGCCGAGCACGTCGGCGAGGATCTGCCGCCACAGCGAGCTGCGGGCGAAGCCGCCGCTGGCCCGGATCTCGTGTACCTCGTTGCCGGCGGCCTGCACCGAGGCCAGGACGAGGGCGAGCTGCTGGCAGACGCCCTCCAGCGCGGCCCGGACCAGGTGCTCACGCCGGTGGCCGTGGGCGAGCCCGACGTACGCGCCGCGGGGCAGCGCGCTCCAGTGCGGTGCCCGCTCGCTGAGCAGGTACGGCAGCATGATCAGACCGCCGGAGCCGACCGGCGCTCGGGCGGCCAGGTCGAGCAGCTGCTCCTCGGCGTGTTCGCCGAGTTCGGGGGCGAGCGTCTCGCCGGCCCACTGCAGGACGATGCCGCCGTTGTTGATCGCGCCGCCGGCCACCCACCGGCCTTCGGTGAGGGCGTAGCAGAAGACGCCGCCGAGCGGGTCGACGCCGGGGCGTTCCACCGTCACCCGCATGGCGCCGCTGGTGCCGATCGAGCAGGCCACCTCACCGGGGTGTACGGCGCCGAGGCCGAGGTTGGCCAGCGGCCCGTCGCCGGCGCCGACCACGATCGGGGTGTCGGCGGGCAGATTGGTGGCCCGGGCCGCGTCGGCGGTCAGGCCGGGCAGCACGTCGGTGGTGGCGACGAGGCGCGGCAGGCGCGCCTCGGTGATCCCGGCGATGCGGAGGGCCTCGGCGTCCCAGGCGAGCCGGTGGATGTCCAGCAGGCCGGTGGCGGAGGCGACCGAGTGGTCGGTGACGAGCGCCCCGGTCAGCCGGAGCAGCACGTAGTCCTTGATCCCGACCCAGTGGGCGACCCGTGCGTGCAGGCTCGGCCGCTGCTCGGCGAACCAGACGAGTTTCGGCAGGGGGGCCATGGGGTGCACGGGGGTGCCGGTGCGTCGGTGCAGGGCCAGCCCGGACGGCACGGCGCGCAGCCGCTCGGCCTGGGCGCCGGCCCGGGAGTCGGCCCAGGTGATCGAGGGGGTGAGCGGGGTGCCGTGCGCGTCGAGGCCGATGAGGCTGTGCAGGGCGCTGCTGAAGGACAGCCCGGCGACCGGGCCGGGCAGTTCGTCGACCACCGCGCGGACCGAGCCCACCACCGCGTCGAGGATGAGCTGGGGGTCCTGTTCGGCGTAGCCGGGGTGCGGCTCGTCGAGGGGATAGCCGATCGAGTGCGTGGCGAGCTGCCGTCCGCCGGTGTCGAACGCGACGGCCTTGGTGCTGGTGGTGCCGATGTCCACGCCCACCACGACGGCCGGGTCGCCCACCGGTGCACCTCCTCGCCGCCATCCGGACCCTGCCACGCGCCGCGGCCCGGCGTCAGGGATTCGTCCCTACGTGGTGGTCAATCACCCGATCAGGCAAATTAGCTACTTCTGCGTGTCTTTCCAGCCTTCCAGGACCGTTGACAGGTAGGACACACCCGGTGGGCTCGCGCGGCAGAGGAGTCGGCGTGGCGATGACTGATTCGACGGGTTCCACATGGCGGTACCGGTGGGCATGCCGGCAGAACGACCGGCGGCTGCGGGTCTTCCGCGCGGCCGAGGAGGCGTGGCAGCGACGCGACGACGAGCTGCGGCGGCTGCGTACCCTCGCCAGGTCCTTCCACGGCTCGGTCGAGGCCGGCGCGGGCCTGCCCATGGAGCTCGGCCCCGGCGAGGTGGTCTTCTGGACGCTGCCCGCCGCGCAACTGGTCGAGGTGCGGCACACCGCGGTGCTGCCGGCCCCCGAGTTGACCGTCGAGCCCGACCCGCCGGTGCTGCGCCCCCGCCGCCCCGAAGGGGTGCGGGTCGTCGACGCCGGGCTGGCCGTGCTCACCAACCGGCGGCTGGTGCTGCTCGGCGGGCGGGGCCGGCGCGACTGGGCGTACGGGAGGATGACCGGGCTGTCGCACGACCCCGGCACCCCCGTGACGCTGATCCAGGTCCTGGACCGGCGACGTACCTCCGGGCTGCTGCTGCCCACCGGCGTGGTCGCCGACTTCCGGTTCAAGCTGACCCTGGCCTTCGCCGACGCCATCGAGCAGCGGGCGGCGGTCGTCGCCCAGCTCGACGAGCTGATCGAGGAACACACCGCGGCGCGACCGGCCCGGCCGGCGGTTCTCACCCCGGCCCAGGCCCGGATCTCCGCGCGGGTCCCGGGCGGCCGGCGGACCGTCGCCGTCGGTGCCGCCCTCGCGCTGATCGTGCCAGCGGTGCTGTTCGAGTCCGACCCGCCGGTGCGGCCCGGCTCGGAGCGGGCTGCCGCCGCCACCCACGTGTCCACCGCCACGCCCGCCCCGCCGCCGGTCGCCCCCGCGGTGCGGATCGGCGCGAGCACCTCGCCGAAACCCCACCGCACCCGCGCCACCACCGCGACCGGGCCGTCCCGTTCGCCGCAGCCCGCCGTCGACCGGCGCTGCGGCGCCCCGGCCAACCCCTTCGGGTACGACTTCTGCGGCGGCCAGCGGATCCGCAAGCCGGCCCGAGGGGTCTGCGACTGGTTCGACTGCGTCCCCGGGTTCTGGTCCGGGCGGGGCTGGTTGGTGCAGTGCCGCGACGGGGCGGTCAGCCTGGCCGGCGGTCAGCGCGACGCCTGCAGCCGCCACCAGGGCTTCCGCCGTACCTTCTGGACCTGACAGCTCAGGCGAAGTCGGGGACGGTCAGCGAGCCGTCCGGGCCGAGCGGGAAGCCCGGGTTCCAGGCGATCTCCCACAGGTGACCATCCGGGTCGGTGAAGCAGCCCGCGTACCCGCCGTAGAAGGTCTCCCGGGCCGGGCGGGTGACGATCGCCCCGGCCTCGGCCGCCCGGCGCAGCACCTCGTCGACCTCCTCGCGGGTCCGCACGTTCTGCGCCAGGCTCAGTCCGCCGAAGCCGTCCGTGCCCCGGTCGGTCAGGTCGGCGTCGGCGGCGAGCTTGTCCCGCCCCCACAGCACCACCGCCAGGCCGCCGGCCTGGAAGAAGACGGTCTCCTCGACCTCCTGGCCGCGCCAGCCCAGACGCTCGTAGAAGGTGCGGGCCCGGGCCAGGTCGGCCACGCCGAGGGTGATCAGGCTGACACGCTGCTCCATGTCTGGACCGTACCGCGGGGTCAGCGGTCTGACCGGCCGAGGGGGAACAGGCCGGCGAGGACCAGTGCGGCGCCGATCGGCAGCAGGTCCAGATTCACCGCGATCGCCACGAACCCGACCAGCACCAGCACCGGCCCCCACACCGGCAGCAGCCGCACGCGGGCCGCGCGGAACAGCAGCGTGAGCAGGCCCAGATTGAACAGCACCGGGCCGCCCGCCAGCACCAGCTCGGGCGCGCCCACCGCGTCGGCGAAGCGGGGGAAGAGGTCGCCGAGGATCACCCACCCGAAGCCGACCGCGCCGACCAGGCCGGCCACCGCCGCGACGTCGTCGACCGCCCACAGCCGGGACGAGTCGGCGCGCAGCAGTCCGTGCAGGCCCACCATCACCGCCGCGAACGCGACGATGCCGAACAGGAACAGGGTGTGCCCGATCATCCAGGGCCACGCCGACTTGTCGCGGGGCCCGTCCAGGCCGCCGATCAGGCGCAGCACGCCGTAGCCGAGCAGCAGCAGCGACGCGGTCACGGCCGTTGGCCGGAGCCAGCGGTACGCGGTACGCCCGGCCGTCCGGGCATCGTCGATGGTCATTGCGTCAGCCTGTCAGCGGGACGTGTGTCGGACATCGGGGTCACTCCCGGAGCCGCCCCTGAACCACCGACCCCGATCCGGCTCGGGGCAGGGGCCGCTGTCGCGAAGCGCACGCACATAGCTGTCACCGGCGATGTCCTCATATTGACAGACAGTAATGTAGGCCCTGCGTAACCCTTTGGTCACTCACCGGCGAATGCCGGCCTGCCGGCGGTCTCGGCACGAGACCGTGATCAATCCAAGGGGGATTCGTTTCCTATGCGCAGAACCAGAACTGTCGGCTTCCTGGCCGCCGCCGCGGCCGTGGCCCTCGGGCTCGCCGGTACACCCGGCGCGGCCTCGGCCGACCCGGCGGACAACGCCCCGGCCAAGGCCGCGGTCAGCCGGGCCTGGACCGAGTTGGACAAGGCACCGGTCCCCGGTGGCTTCTCCTCCTGGGCAGAGGTCATGAAGATGCAGCAGCGGCTGAACGCGGCGGCCACCCGCATCCAGGAGGCCGCCAGGGCGCTGCCCGACAGCGGATATGCCAGCACCGTGGCCGCACCGGAGAACCGCGAGCTGGTGGTGTACTGGCGGGGGAAGGTACCCGCCTCGGTGCGGCGCGTCATCGCCCAGCAGAGCAGGGACGTCCCGGTCCGCGTCATACCGGCCCGCTACAGCGAGGCGGAGATGCTCACCGAGGTGCGGCGGCTCAGTAGCGACCCGGCGTACGCGCAGGTCATCCCGATGGTCGACGGGAGCGGAATCCGGGTCAAGCAGGCCGCCGGTCGCTCCGCCCGGCTGGCCACCCAGGCCTCGAAGGTCGCCGTCATCGCCGAGGGTACGACCGCGGGCGACGGGATCCTGTTCACCCGGCAGAACGACTCGTCCCCGTACTGGGGTGGCGCCCGCACGCAGAACTGCACCACCGGCTTCGCGATCTGGTGGAACGGCAACTCGCGCATCCTCTCCGCCGGCCACTGCGGCAACAACGGCGACTACATCTACGACGGTGGCGGGGACTTCATGGGCACCGTCATCAACGACAACGACACCCGCGACACCCACATGATCGACGTACGCGGGCACGGCCGGGTCTGGGACGGCCCGTGGACCGAGACCAGCTACACCAAGGCGGTCCGCGGCGCGACGTTCAGCAACGTCGGCAACTGGCTGTGCACGTCGGGCTCCCGCTCAGGCGTGCGCTGCAACATCCGCGTCACCGCCAACAACGCGAGCTGGGGCGGTCGCTTCCCGATGGTGTACGCCGACCAGATCGACCGGCTCAGCGCGGCGGGTCAGGGCGACAGCGGCGGCCCCGTGTTCGAACTGCCCTCGCCGGACGACGGGCGGGTCATCGCCAAGGGCACCATCACCGGCGGCGTCGACGGCACGTTCGTGGCGTGCACCGGTGAGGTGTGGGCCGGCCGGGTCTGCAGCTGGCGGTTCGTCTACGCGGACGTGACCCAGTCGCTGGCCTTCTACGGAGCGAGCATCCTCACCTCGTCCTGATCGTGGTGGCGCGGCGGCCGCCGGGCGGAACCGCCCTGCCGGCCGCCGCGTCACACCACCATTGATCCCGGACAAAAGGGGAAGAACATGGGCGGCATTCCGAACGCCCATCCACTCCGTCGTCGTAGGGCACGACGGGGCCTGCGTGGAACTCGGCACGCCGGTGAGGCCGGCACCCCTCCAGGCGGCGCGGTGCCCTCGATAACCGTTCGCCGCCTGGTGGCAGGGGCGCTACGTTCGCGGGCGTGACCCGCGTGATCACCCTCGTCCTGGTCGACCAGGCCGGCCGGCCGCTCGGCGCCCTGCCCCGGTTCGAGGTGCCCGAGCCCTGGTGGCAGCAGGTCGAGAGGATCGTCGCCGAGGCCCGCCGCCGGCACGGGCTCGACGTGGCCGTGCTGCGGCTGCTCGCCGCCGACCGCCCCGAGCCGCCCGGCGGCCACCTCACCTACCTCGGCCAGGTCACCACACCCCCGGCCGTACCTCTGGAACCGGTGGCGGTGGACCTGGCGCCGCACCCGCTGCGCGCCCCCTGGGCGCAACCCGGCGGCCCGGCCCGCAGCCTCGCCTGGGCCACCGCCGAGCTGCACCGCCTCGGCCGGCCGGTGACCGGCGTCGCCCAGCACCGCACCTGGAACCTGTCGGCGATCTGGCGGCTCGACGGCCCGCACGGCAGCGCCTGGCTCAAGCAGGTGCCACGATTCTTCCGGCACGAGGCCGCCGTGCTGCGCTGGCTCGCCACCGCCGCGCCCGGCACCGGGCCGACCCTGCTCGCCGCCGACGACACCGGCCGGATCCTGCTCGACCACGTGCCCGGCGAGGACCGTTACACCGCCGACGGCACCGAACGCGCCGCCATCGCCGCCGACCACCACACCCTCCAGCTGCGCGCCGCCGACTACGCCGACGCCCTGGTCGCCGCCGGCGTACCGGATCTGCGCGGGCCGGGGCTCACGGCCTGGATCCGCGACCGGCTCGCCCCGCACGACCTCTCCGCCGTCGCCGACCTGCTCGCCGGGCTCGACGACCGGCTCGACCGGGTACGCGACTGCGGCCTGCCCGACACCCTCGTCCACGGCGACCTGCACCCCGGCAACGTGCGCGGCGACGGCCGGCGGCGGGCCGTCATCGACTGGGGCGACGCCTTCGTCGGGCATCCCGCCTTCGACATCCTCCGACTCACCGAGACCCTCGACCCGGCCGCCGCGGCGCCGCTGCTCGGCGCCTGGGCCGCCCGCTGGCGGGCCGACATGCCCGGCAGCCACCCGGAACGCGCCGTCGACCTGCTCCGGCCGGTCGCGCCGCTGCGGATGGCCGCCGTGTACGCGATGTTCCTCGCCGGCATCGAACCGAGCGAGCACCCCTACCACGCGGCCGACGTGCCCGCCTGCCTCGACCGGGCCGCCGCCGAAGCGAAGCTCGACGTGCCCGCCATCCCTGAGCCGGCCCGGCTGCGTCGAGGGGCTGGTCGAGATGCCGTTCGAGATGGTCCACGGCCTGATTGAGCCGCTCCAGCACCCAGCGCTCCTTCCTCTTCCCACCACCGACGCTGGGGCCGCTGCTGTGCTCGACCCGATCTCATCGAGCCAGGTTCAGTCAGCCCCGCGATGGATCATGAGGTGTATCTGCGTGGACGCGAGCGGCCAGGGGAAGCACCGTGTTATAAGTATTAGTTGAGGGGAGCGGATGATGCTTATATCGACGGCAGCTTGGCGCGCTCTGATCGATGCCGGAGTCCTGGTCGTCCCGCTCGATGCCGACCACGTGGAGCTACGGTGCGGCGCTCACCGGGGCGTGCTGAAAGTCGTCACGTCGCCGGCTGTGCTGAATCCCAGCGACATCGCCGCCCTGAAAAGCCGGCATCGGGACAAGATTCTGCTCGCTGTGCCGTCCGCCACGTCTGCCGTTCGAACCACGATCGAAGCCGCCGGCTGGTCCTGGCTGATCGACAACGGGCGGCATGTTACAGGTCTCCTTCAGCTGGCAGGGCAGCCGATCCCCATCGATTCACGCGAGGCCGCTGCGCCCGCTCAACGGGCCCGGCCGGGTCGCGTGCCGTGGGGCACCCTCACGCTGGTGCGCCGGTTGGCCGGGCAACCCTGGCCCGGGCAGCAGCAACTGGCAGCGGTAGCTGGCGTCTCCCAGCCTCGCGTGTCACAGGCCCTCGCCGCGTTGGCCGAACAAGGTCTCGTGCAGCGCACGCCGGCCGGGTGGGACGTCACCAACATTGATTCGGTCTTCGACTGGTGGCTGCGCTCGTACCCTGGACCGGGCGGGATAAGAAGCTTTTGGTACGGCTTGGAGCCGCCGGTGAAACAGGCGGAGGCGGTTGTTGATGTGTTGACAAGCAGCGACGCTGGGCGGATCGCGATCTCGGGCGATGTGGCGGCCGATCTCATCGCGCCGTGGCGAAGCCCACGCCGCGCTGTCATCTACGCCCAGACCGGCGTTGACCTGGCCAGCGCAGGCTTCACCCCAGCCGGCGACGAGGAAGCGACCGTCGAACTCATCGTGCCCAAGGACCCCGGAGTCTGGCCGGGCCCGACTGCGGAGGAGGCACTGGGCCGCAGGCCACTGGCGGACCCGTTGCAGATCCTCTGGGACGCGACACGTGCCCCGGGCCCTGATGCTGATGAGGCAACGCAACGCCTCCGGAAAGCACTTCGTGACCGTCGTCAGCGAGCGACTGGGAGTCAGGCGGCATGACCGGGCCGGCATCACCTGGTTCGATTCCGTCCGGCGTCCTGAGTCTGGCCTCCACAAGCCGAGCTGCCGATGCCGGCTTCCTGGCACTCGCCGATCTGTCCTCGATCGCGGCAGCGCTGGTCCTGGATCATCGGATCGTTGGTGGACACATGGTCACGCTGCTCATCGCGGCGCACGGTGTCGCCGGACAGGTGCCGGTGCGGGAGACGCTTGACGCCGACTTCGCGGCGCTGCCTGCTGTCATCGCCGACCCCCGCCTGCCTCGCGCACTAGCCGAGCGCGGTTACCAACGCGGGGATGCGGCCAACCGCTTCATCCGCAGCCATCACGACAACCGTGGATCGCTGGACCTGGTCGTCGACATCCTCGCCCCATCCTTCGAGAGCAGGTTGGTGCCGAACCAACGCCACGGCGATCTGATCGTGGATGAAGTACCCGGACTCATCCTCGCGCTTCATCGCCCAGCGAGGGTGCTCCACTTGGAGGTTCGCCTGACGAATGCCGACACGCTCAGGATGCAGGTTGCCTTGCCTGACGTAACCTCGGCGCTCTGTCTCAAGGCGCTGGCCTACCGGGGCCGCTTTGCCGCGAAGGATGCGGTCGACCTCTGGCGCCTCCTCCATGCCGCTCATGCGGCAGGACTGACGGCGGAAACCTGGCCGACCAGCGTTACCGGCCGCGCTGCCGCGAGCATCCTGCATCGCTTCTTCGGAATTCGCGGCGCGACTGGCCTTACGCAGGTGTCTGCGGCGCCGGCCGACCGGACACGTATGCAGGCGCTGGTGAATCGGGTTGTCGCCGCCCCGAATGAGTCGACCACCAACGGCCCGTCATAGCGGCCTGTTGTGAGGAATCGGCGACACGGGCGTGCGTTGCGCGGGGAGTCGCCGGCGGGCCTATAACACGGATGTTATCCCCTGGGGTAGCGGGGCGACCCGGTTACGTACGGGATCGCCTCCGAGCGCAAAAGCATCCTGCTGACGGTCTTTCGTAAGACGCGGATGCGGGAAGACCGCGAGGTCGAGCGGGCGCGCCGGGCTCTCGAGCGATGCGTGGCGGAGCGGCACACCGTGGTTGAGGGGGGCTGAGCGATGACGGAACGAGTCGACTGGCGGGACCTGCGCGAGCGCCGGATGGCCGAGCCGGGGGCGGATGAGGCGTACGAGGCCGCGCGGATCGCGTTCGAGCTCGGGCAGACCGTACGCGAGCTGCGGGAGCGGAACGGCTGGAGTCAGAGCCAGCTGGCGCGGGCGGCCGGCATGACCCAGCCCGCGGTGGCCCGGTTCGAGGCCGGCGGCACCGTCCCCACGTTGGTCGTCCTCGAGCGGTTGGCCCGTGCGCTGCACATGCGGCTCGACGTTCGATTCTCGCCGGCCGCCGACGCGGCCTGACAATCCGCCGGCGATTCCGCCCGCCGGGGTCACCGCCCACGGCGACGGCGGTGTTCTCGGTCGGCCAGCAGGAGGCGGCGACTGCCGTCGCTGATGACGCCACCCACGAGGAAGCCTGGCGTTCGGCCGGGAGGAGAACCTTTGTCGGCCTCCGGGTCGACCTCACGAAGGTCCAAACGAGTCCGGGCCGCCTACGACGCCGGGTGACGGCTGAGGTGAAACCGGGGTGGCGTGGGTGTCGCATCATGGCGGCGTGTTCAACCTGCGGCGCAAGCGGCGCCAGAAGAAGAAGCGCGACACGGGCACCTGCGACTGCGACGTCTGTGCCTGCGACGGGCCGGACTGCTGCGACTTCGGCCTGTTCTCGTTCCTGTTGACCCTCGGCTCGGTCGCCGCCACCGCCACCCGTACGCCCATCGTGGACCGGGCTGGCCGCGCCGCCATCCTCGGCTACCGGCGGTGGCTGTCGCACCGCTGGCCCGGCCAGTGCCGATACACGCCCACGTGCAGCGCCTACGGGCTCGCGGCGGTGGAGAAGCACGGCCTCGCGGTGGGCGGCCGGATGGCCGCCGACCGGGTACGCCGGTGCAGGCCGCACGTGCCGCGCGGCACCCACGACCCGCTGCCCTGACCGCTTGCCGTCGACTACTCCGGGCGGTGGCAGACGGCCTCGACGTTGTTGCCGTCGGGGTCCCGGACGAACGCGCCGAAGTACGTCGGGTGGTATTCCGGCCAGACCCGGGGCGCGTGCAGCACCTCCGCGCCGGCCGCGACCGCGGCGTCGTGGAACGCCTGCACCGCGGCTCGGTCGGGGGCGGTGAAGGCGATGTGCGCCTCCAGCGGCGCGGCCCCGGCCGGCCCGGGCACCAGCCAGAAGTCGGGGCTGTCGACGCCGTAGCCGATCGGGCCGGGCTCCATGATCCGGCGACCGCCCAGCGGGGCGAGCACCGTGTCGTAGAAGGCGGCGCTGGCCGGCAGGTCGCGCACCATGACGGAGAAATGGTCGAGCATGTTCGTCTCCCTGCGATCCGTGATGACCGCGCGAGGTTATGCGACGGCTACGACACTCCGACGCTCATCCGCCGCCGCTTGACACCATGCGTCAAGTGCTTGACGATGGGTGTCAAGCAACGAGGGAGGCGGCATGGCTCCGGGTCAGGAAGAACTGGTCGAACAGCTCATCAGGTTGATCGACATCCGGCTGCTCGACCCGCTCGAGATCCTGCTCGACGGCCATGACGCGATCGACCCGCTGCGGACGGTCGTCCGTGAGCGCGCACGATCCTGGGCCAGCGCCATGATCGACGGCGACGATCAGACGGCCTACGGGGTGATCGTGCGAGCGATCTCCACGCTCTATCCCGGCGACGGCCCGTTCGACCCGCCCCTCGACTGGTGGCGCAGCCCGCTCGGCCGGATCGTCGCGCGACGGGTGGGCCACCCCACGGCCGAGTCGGTGTCGTACGCGGTGGCCGGCGCCATACTCGGCATCACCCGCCAGGGCGTCCACGACCTGGCCTCGCGCGGCAAGCTCGCCCGCCACCCCCAGGGCGGGGTGCGGTCCGCCGCCGTCCGCGACCGACTGCTCCAGGAGGGAATCCGACGTGCCTGACACCTTCATCAGCTCCGGCGCCGTGCCGATCGCCTACCGCGACTTCGGCGGCTCGAGCCGTCCCCTGCTGCTCCTGCACGGCGCCGGCGGCAACCTGGCCCAGATGACCACCCTGGCCGAGCAGCTGCGGCCGGCGTACCGGGTGGTCACCGTGGACCTGCGTGGGCACGGGCGGTCCGGAGACGGCCCGTGGCGGTGGGACGACGTGCTGGACGACCTGGCCACTGTCGCCGAAGGCCTCGGACTCGACCGGCCCGCGGTGGTCGGCGTCTCCCTCGGTGGGATGCTGGCGACGCTGTGGGCGCAGCGCCACCCGGAGTGCCCCGGCGCGGTCAGCCTGGACGGCAACCCGACGCTGGGCCGCCCGGAGCAGCTCGCCGGGATGGACCCCGAGCAGGCGGCGACCGAACTTGCCAAGCTGCGGGCCGCCTTCGACGGGATGGCCGCGATGCTGGCCGAGCCGCTCAGCGCCGACCAGTTGGCGGCCGCGCTGGCCGGGCAGCGGGCGATGGCCGAGCGGTATGGCGCCGCGCCGGAGGACTGGGTGGCGGCGTTCGAGCGCAACCTCGTGCCGTCCGACGACGGCCGTAGCCGGCTGCGCCCCGGCCCGGAGCTGACCGGGCAGCTGCGGGAGGCGATGGAGTCGCTCGACCTGATCCCCGCCTACCGGGACATCCGCTGCCCCCTGCTGCTCGTCCTCGCCACCGAGGACCTGCCCGAGCAGCAGGCGTTCCACGAGTTGTACGCCGCCTACCGCCGAGCCACCGCCCAGCGGCTCGCCGCGCTGGACAATCCGTCGCTGCGGGTGATGCCCCTCGCCGGTGCCAGCCACGCGATGGTCGCGGAACGCCCGCGGGAACTCGCCGCTCTCATCACCGACTTCCTTCACTGACGCACCGGGCCCGGACCCGGACGCAACCCGCCGCGGGCCGGTGTTCGCCCGCCGCACACCACCCCGCCCGCCGTAGAGCGATCAGAGGGTGACGACGGCGTCCTCGGCGAAGGTGAACAGGCCGGCGTCGAACGTGATCGTCTTCAGCTTCGTGCCCTTCGGCACATCGAAGTAGACGTTCGCCTTCACCGAGTTGCCCGGGTTGATCTCGTCGAGGAAGCCCTGCCCGTCGGTGTTGCCGTAGATCCCGGCTTCGCCGTCGACGTCGAACTCCCGGCCGGAGCCGTCCTGAGCGGTGACGGTGCCGTCGGCGTGGAAGGTGTGTGCGCGCTTGGTGACGTTCTTGACGGTCACGCTGACCTTGGAGGGTGGGGATCAGCCAGGCGGGGCGCTTGCGGGCGGCCGGTACCGGCGCGGCTGGCTGCTGCCAGCCGGCGGGCGACGCTGTGCGGCAGCAGACGGCCGGTCAGCTGGGGAAACACCTGATCTTACGAGCTGCTGTCGGGCGTTGAGCCACCGTTCATGGTGGATCGGCCGAAGTGGTCCGCTGGACGGCCGACGAGGACGCCCCGCTGATCCGGCCGTCGCTGATCGAGCGCGGGCCGGCGTTCCGTCACGTCGCCGGCCGCCGGCCCGTCCCAACCACATGAGAGCACTGGTACGTGGGGTGGCCGCGCTGCTCGGCACGGTGGCGCTGGTGGTCGGGGTGTGGGCGTTCACCCGCCCGGATTCGTTCAGCTCGGCGGTGAACTTCCCGCCGCACGAGCACTTCGCGCACGACATCGGGGCGTTCCAGCTCGGCATCGGGGCGACCGTGCTGCTGGCGCTGATCTGGGCGGACGCGTTCGCCGTGGCCGTGGCGGGTTATGTCGTCGGCGGGGTGGCGCACACGGTGTCGCACGTGCTCGACGCGGACCTCGGCGGCAGCGCGGCGCAGACCTGGGCCGTCGGGCTGTCCGGCGCCCTGGCCGTGGTCGCGCTGGTGGCCCGGTTGCGGCAGCTCGGTTGGGTGGTCGGGTACGTCGACCCTGCCCCCGATTCGGCCTGGGCGCCGCTGGCGCGGCAGAAGACGGTCGTGCTGACCACGTACAAGCGGGACGGGACGGCCGTGCCGACGGCGGTGAGCGTCGCGGTGGTCGGGGCGCGGGCGTACGTGCGTAGCTGGGAGAAGGCGTGGAAGACCAGGCGCATCCGCAACAACCCGCAGGTGACCGTGGCGCCGTCGACCGCGCTGGGCAAGCCGACCGGGCCGGCGGTGGCGGCGGTGGCCCGACGGTTGACCGGGGTGGAGGACCGGGCGGCGGCCCGCGCGCTCGCGCGGAAGCATCCGGTGCTGCAGCGGATGCTCGTGCCGTTGATGCACCGGCTCGGGCGGCGCCGGTTCGGACGTACGGTGCATTTCGAGCTGACCGCGGTGGCGCCCTAGTCGGGCGTCGCGTGCTGGCGGAGCACCCGGTCGATGCGGCGGTCGGGGACGACCCACATGATCGCCACGGCGACGTAACACGCCTCGGCGAGTCCGACGCCGACCGGCCCGTCGATCAGCAGGGCGCTGAGGATCCCGGTGAGGTAGAGGACGGGGGAGACCTTGCCCTTGATGTCGGCGCCGACGGCCTGCCGCAGCAGCGACTCCGGCCCCTGCTGCCGGATGATGATCCCCTGCAGCACGAAGTACGCGATGGCCGCGCTGAGCAGGTTCAGGCCGTAGATGACGACCGGGGTCCGTTCGAATCGTGAATCGTCGACCCAGGCCGTGGTGAACGGGAAGAGGGACAGGCAGAACAGCAGCGCCAGGTTCGCCCACAGCACTCCGCCGCGGACCTGCCGCACCAGTTGGAACATGTGGTGGTGGTTGTTCCAGTAGATCCCGACATAGACGAAGCTGAGGAGATAGGTCAGCAGCCCGACGCCGCTCGTGTGGACGAGGTCGGAGAGGTGGTGGCCGGTCGGGACCTTGAGCTCCAGCACCATGATCGTGATGATGATGGCGAGCACGCCGTCACTGAACGCCTCCAGCCGGTTGGTCCGCACCGCGCCACCGCCCTTCTCCCTAAGACACGCGGCCGTGAACCGCGACCTGCTAGGGGACAAGCACATCAGATGCTGGGACGAGGCCTACCCACGGGTCAAGGAGTCGATGGCCGGCCACCTGGACAGGTGGCCGGCCATCGGGGGCAGCGAGCCCGACCCGGTGCAGGCGGTCAGCCGACGCGCAGCTGGGCGACGTGGAGGGTCACCATCCGCCCGAGCGCCGAGTCGCTGTCCAGCGTGTCCGGGTCGGACGCGGCGTACCGGCCGGACACGGTGAAGGTGTAGTCACCGGCTCCCGCGCCGGCCGCGGCGAGGTCGATGAGCGCGGTCGCCGTGCCCGAGCCCTGGGTGAAGGCCTCCGTCGTCGTGCCCACGACCCGGCCCTGCGGATCGGTGACCGTGACGACGTAGCTGGTGCCGCTGATCCCCACGGTGCCCAGCGACGGGTGGGAGAGGGTCACCTTGAGCGCACTCACCCCGGTGCCGACCGGGGCGACGTAGGTGTGGGTGTCGGTGCCGGCCACGGTCGCCCGGGGCGCGTCGTAGGTCCAGAAGTCGGCCCGAGGAACCTGGCGGCCGTCCTCGGCGAGGACCCTGGCGTCAGCCTTGGCCGCGGCCGTGGCCAGGTTCTTGGCCCAGTTCTTCCCGGTCACCAGGGTGACCGCCTGGTCGAGGTTGACGTATCCGTAGCCGACCTGCCAGAACGGTAGCCGCCCGGCGCCGTCATCCGTGGCGACCGCGGACGCGGTGGCCTGGAGAGCGAGGCGTACCTGATCCGGGGTGAGCGCGGGGTTGGCCTGCTTGAGGATGGCCGCGGCACCCGCCACGTGCGGAGACGCCATCGAGGTGCCCGACGCGGTGGCGTTGCTGCCCGGCGCGCAGGGGCCGATCACGGTGCCGAGGGAGTCGCAGGTCGAGGAGATGCCGACGCCGGGTGCGGTCACGTCCGGGTGCACGACGCCGATCCGGTCGCCGGTGTAGACGGTGTGGCCGCCTGCGGTTATCCCCGTCGGCTGGGAGTTGTCGTGGACCAGCCCGTTGGAGGAGAAGTCGCCGCGCTTGCGGTCGAGCGTGCCGGCGGCGACGGAGATGACCCAGGGCGACTGCGAGAACGGGTTGAGGCTCATCTCCGCGTTGTCGCCGCCCGAGTTGCCGGCGGCGAAGACGACGGTCACGCCCTGGTCGGCGACGGCCTTGGTCGCCACCGCCACCGGGTCGCGCGGGTCGAACTGCCGGTAGCTGTTGCCCCACGAGTTGTTGATGACGTCGACGCCCCACATGCCGTCCTGATCGAGCAGGTAGTCGTACGCCGTCACCACGGCGGTCGTGAACAGGACCTCCCCGATCGCGAAGCACACCAGAGTGGCGTCCGGTGCCACCCCGTACCTGCTGCCGTCGGTCACGCTGCTGGAATCGGCGGCGACGATTCCGGCGACGTGGGTTCCGTGGCCACCGCCGATGTCGGTGTTGCTGTAGGGACCTTTGTCCATCGGTACGACGACCGTGTTGGACGAGTCCGGCGGGATGTTCGCGTACTCCGCGCTCACCAGCGACACGTTGTGCTCGACGTGATCGGCGAGGTCCGGGTGGGTGGCGTCGCAGCCCGAGTCGACGACCGCGACCGTCACCCCCTTGCCGGTCAGCCCGGCCGCGCGCAGTTGCGCGGCGCCCATGGCGTCGGTCGAGGCGGTGTCGAGCAGGCGGATCGGCTCGTCGGGATACACGTCGGCGGCCACCCGGGTGGCCACAGCAGCGCGCATGGCGTCCACCGGGCCGCTGACCAGTGCCAGCGGTAGGTGGCGCATCGGCTGCACGGTCAGCCCGAGCGAGTTCAGCGCCTGCACCTGCAGGCTGGTCGGGACGGTGCCGAAGGTCGCGATCCCCCGACCGGTCGGGTTGGCCGAGGCGAGCAGTCGGGACAGCCCGACCGGCAGGGCCGTACCGGCGTCGAGGCTCAGGGTGTTGTTGTCGAGGACGCCGGCCGCGGTGGCGGTCGGCGTTCCCAGGGTGCCGATGGCCAGGGTGGCGGCGCAGCACAGCGCCGCCAGTCTTGTCTGTCGGGTTCGGAACATGGATTTCCTCCGTGGATGTGCGGCGGGGATTTGGCGTTGCCGAGACTCAGCGCCTCCGGGCGCGGAACCGCCGGCCGACCAGCAGCAGGCCGGACATCAGCAGGATGACCATCAGCCCGCCGGCCGCCACCCGGTACGGCGATGGGGCCTGGGTCTTCGTGCTGGACATGACGGTGGCCGGAAGGGTGGGCAGCGGGTTCGAGGTGCTGTCGGTGTTGGGGAGGTCGACGGTGAACACGTCGAGGCCCCGGATCAGGTCGGTGGTGTAGACGATGTTGGTCTTACGGCCGGTGGCCACCCCGTTCGGGTTGCGCTGCGGGACCCAGTAGGCGTCCCAGACCTCCGACAGCCCGGACGCGAAGTAGCCCCACTCGACGAGGTTGGCGGGATCGCGTACGTCGATCAGGCGGAGGCCACCCTCGTAGTAGGCCTGCGCGACGATGCCGCTCTGGTGGTAGTCGAACCAGTGCGCGGAGCAGAACGCCATGCTCGGCAATGCGACACCCTCGCCGGGGTCAACGGGATTGATCCGGTCCAGTGGGTGGATGGCGCGCGGGGTCCCGTCGAGCTTCTCCACGTACCACGTCTGGAAGGAACCGGCCTTGGCGCAGTCGGTGTTCAGGTAGTCCTCTTCCGTCACCAACAGCACGTTGCCGTTGTCGACCCGGGGCGGGGCGCCGGGCTTGAACGTCGACGCGTTCGGGCGCATCGAGTTGTGGTGGATGAAGTCGTTCCAGCCGGCTGCGGTGCCGTTGGCGTCGGTCGACGTGATCAGCCGGGGCTTCGCGGGGTCGCGGACATCGAAGATCGCGGCCCCACCCGAACCGGTGTGGATGCCGTACCCGGCGTCGTCGAAGTTCCACTTGTGCCCGGCCCCGCCGCCGAACTGGGCGTTGTAGTCCAGGGCCGGCGACTTCGCCGTGGCGACCTCTCGGGGCGCGTCCAGATCTGTGATGTCGACGATGGAGAAGTGACCACCGCTGCCGGCGGTGTACACGTAGTTGCAGGCGGTGTCCCGCACGCAGGTCACCGTGTGCGTGGACGAGGTGGTCTTGACCCGGGACCGGATGAACGGGTTGGCCGGGTCGGTGACATCCACGATCAGGAACTGCTTGGACGTCCCGACGTGGTCGATGTCATCCGACGACGCCTGAACACCGTCGACGCCGGCGAGCACGAACCGGGTGGTGGCCCGGTTCGCCGTACGCTCGCCGCAGTTCATCGCCTCGTTCTCGAAGAGGATGTTGTCCAGCACTCCAGCCAGCTTCGGCGCCACCGGGTCGCTGACGTCGAAGACGCTGATCGCGTCCATGCCGGAGACATAGAAGTACGGTGCTGACTTTGCGAAACAGCCGGAGATGGCAGAGGCGTCAGGAACGTTGGTCACCAACCGGACGTTCGGGGACGAGACCAGCGGTACGGAAACACCCTCGACATACTGCCGGCGCTTGACCTTCCATGCCTCGCTGGTCCCGTGACCGTTGTGGGCCGCCGCCGGGCTGGCCGTACCGAGGATGACGGCCGCGAGGAATCCGGACGCCACGATGTGGCGCGCTGTTCGGCCACGACGAGAAGTGAGCAATGCGAACTCCAAGGGATGAGTAGCAACAAGATGGTGATTTGGACGCCTGGCTGTCCGGCGCTTCGTGATCGGGCGTTTGTAAGGGATGACCGCTGGTTGCCGGCCGGACGGGCAATCGGCCGGCAACCAGCGTTCGGCTAATGGATCGTGACCCGCACGGCGTCCCGCGACGTTTCGATCCCCCGCTCGACAAGGCGGACCAGGATCATCCTGGGGCCCGGGCCGTACTCATCCGTGTCGACGGTGAAAGTCCACGCCGCCAGGCCAGATGCCGGCCGCCACCCAGCCGGGTCCGCCTGGCCGTTGCGGTCCACCACCTGCCACTGCACGACCGCCTCCGGCGCCACCGTGAACGAGCTGGCGGTCACCGCCGAGGTCGTGCTGTTCAGCCGTGCTCTGGCGTAGACGGTGTGCCGACCGACCGGCAGGGTGCCGAGCGACACCCGCCACGTGCCGGTGGCCGAGCTGAGCACCGCCTCCACCGGTTGCGCGAACGACGGGTCGTCGAGCGACACCTCGACCCGGCGCGTACTCGGGTGGTCGCCCGCAGCGGTCGGATCCTCGCCCAGGTCCGGGAACGTGTACCGCCCGCCGGCGAGCACCGACTCGCGCTCGGACACCGAGGCCCGGTCGGCCGGCGAGTCGATCGTGACGCCGAAGTCCAGCCCCGTGGGTGGCAGCGGCGCGGGCTCGATCTGTACGCGGGAGGCGTGCCCGCCCTCGAACCCGAACGCCCACGAGCGCGCCCCGAGCAGCTGCACCTGCACGGTGAGCTGCTCCCCGGTGAAGGCCGGACGCGTGGTACGGAACGAGAACGCGTACCGGGTCCAGCAGCCTTCGCCCAGGGTGGCGCAGACCGCGCCCGCTGGCCCGCTGCCGACCACCGGCTGGGCCAGGCCCTCGCCCTGGCCGATCTCCCGGTCGGTGGCCACGAGTACGCCGACCGGCCGGATGACGGTGGGAGTCTCCCCGGCGATGTACAGCTCCACGTTGACCGCCGATCCGGCGGGCAGCGGGGCATCGAGGTTGTCGGTGCTGGGGAAGATGCCCACCGGCCGGTACGCGGCGACCACCGAGGTGACCCGGGACTCGAAGCAGGGCTCCAGGTCACCGGCGCTGTCGGTGCGGTCCAGGTACTGCTCGTTGTCGGTCGCGGCGCAGCCGCTCACGCCGGGAGCCGACGCCGTGCGCCGGTGCAGCCAGTACGACAGCGTGTTCTTGCCGAGCGGCCGGAGCGTGGACTGTGCCGCGGGCGATGCGGCTGCCGCGACCTTCCGCAGGACGTTCAGCGCGCCGGTGGGCGTGGCCACGTCGGCGAGGCGGACGTCGAGTTCACCGGTGAGCGCCTCGGAGTCCGGCTTGCCGTCACCGGTCCGGTCGAAACCACCCCACAGGGTGTCCCGCACCGCCCGGTCGTAGGCGAAGAACTGGTCCTCGAACGGCCGCTCGGGCAGTTGAGCCTCGCCGAGCAGGACGGCGACCGCCCGTTCGGCGGCCCCGGGGGTGGCCGCGCCGTACCCCTCGAACAACACGTTCGGCTCGCCGGTGTACGGCGCGGTCAGCGGGTACGCGTAGGGCGCCCCGGTGTTGCCGTGCCCCAGTGGCAGCGCGCTCTTGAGCACGGCCTGCCGCAGTTCGTCGCGGGTCATGGCGCCGTCAGCCAGGTAGACGCTCTCCGCGCGCGGCACGCCCACCGCCACCGCCTGGCCGGGGCGCTGCCCCGCGGCGCCGTCGCCGAGGGCCGCACGTACCTGGCCGAGCACGGTGCCGAAGACCCCGGCGGTGTACGGCGTCGCGGCGGAGGTGCCGCCGAAGGCGCACTGGCCCACGGTGCCGGTCCGGCAGGCCGAGGGCAGGTTGCCGTCACCCCAGGAGGAGAGGTGCACCGGGATGCCGTCGCCGACGACCGCCCGCTGATTGTCGCGCCGGATCGCTCCGACGGTGATGTTCCAGTCCGGGCCGGTCTGGTCGGAGTGCCAGGTGCTGACGGGTACGTCGAATGCGTTGCCGACCCCGTTGCCGGCGGCGAACAGGGTGGTCTGGCCGCGTTCGGCCGCTCGCTTGGTGACTCCCTGGCCGTTGGTGATCGGACCGACGGGTGCACCGCCGACGTAGCCGAACGAGTTGCTGGAGATGTCGACCCACGGCAACTGGGCCACGACCGACTCGTCCAGCCCCTCGACCACGACCAGGAGGCAGGTCGGGCAGTAACCGTACCGGTTGCCGGTGGACACCGAGGCCGAGCCCGATCCGTGCCCGTTGTCGTCCAGGATCGGATGCGGGTCGTCCGCCGAGGTGGTCCCGGTGGAGCCACCGGCGTCCACCGCTCCGATGATCTTCGTGCCCGGGATCCAGTACATCGCCCCGGGTTGGATCGTGGTGTTCCCCGACCAGAGCTTGGTGTCCGCCGCCGGGAAGTAGCCCTGGCCGAGCGTGACGTCGAGCGACTTGGCGTCCTTGGGGTAGCCGGGAATGTACTCGCTCGGATGCCGGGTGAAGTTCCTGGTCAGCGCGAGGACGTCCGGGTCCGGGTAGGTCTGCGCGGAAAACTCGAGGTGGTATGGGTTGATGCCGGTGTCGGCGATGCCGATCACGGTCAGCGGGGCGGTCTTCGTGGCGATGACCGAGGGGTCGGCGACCAGGACACTCGTCGTCTCCCGGCGCTCCAGCCCAGCCGCGTCCGTGGCCTTCAACGTCACCAGGTGCCGCCCCTCCGGCAGGTGCCCGGTCACCGAGGCGCCGCCGGTCTCGAACACCCCGTCGCCGTCGAGGTCCCAGGCGGTGGTGACTGGCGCGGTGCCACCACTGACCGAGCCCTTGAGCTTCTGCTCGGCGCCCGTCGCGAACGCGTACGGCCCGCCGGAACTCACTACCGGCCGGGGATCGGCGCTTCCGGTCAGGCCGGTGACCACCATGCGCACCTGCTCGGGCGGCACGGTGGCGAACTTGACCGCGACCGCTCGCCAGGCACCGGATCGGGGCGAGGTCACCACGGCCTGCTCCGGCTGCCCGGCCGACGCCCCCGACGACGCCACCCGAGCGCCGGTCGGGTCGTACAGTTCCAGGTCGTAGTCGTTGACGGGGCTGGTGAAGGAGAGGTCGGTGGTGATTCGCCGGGTCCCGGCGGGCACGGTGAAGCCGAATTCCAGCCGATCCCCCGTCACCGTCGTACCCGGGGTGAGGTCGCTCCGGGTCTGGTCGAGCAACGTGGCTTGGCTCGGCTGGTACACCACGACCCGGGCCGTGTCCGAGGCGGACTTCCCGGCGGCATCCCGCACGGTCAGCGTCACCTGGTAGCTGCCCGCGGCCAGGTTGGTGGTGTCCAACTCCGTGCTGGCCGCGTCGGCGCTGAGCAGCTTGCCGTACTGGCTCGACCACGAGAACTGGTAGGGGGCGGTGCCGCCGTAGCCGGAGCCGAGCAGAACGGCCCGATCGCCGGCGGCGACGAATGCGCTGTCACCGGCGTCGGCGATCAGCGGCGCCGGTGCCGGGGGCGTGGCCGAGGGATCAGCCGTTCCGGCGACGGTCACCGCGCCGGACAGCGGTGTGGAAATCTTGCCCTGCCGTACCGGCTTGCCGTCGACAGTGTTGATCTTGATCGTGGCCGAGGCTGGCGTAGCGGCGGCGGCGGCCGGTGGGCCGGTGAGAAGTAAGGACAGCATCGCGGCGCCAGCCGCCGCGATTGTGCCCCGTGTCGTCTTTGACACGCAGAGATCCTTTCGGTGGGGGTGTGACCGGCGGGGATCCAGGTCTTAGCCGGTGTATCGCCGGGACGGCCGGCGCCGTAACAGCCGCTGCCCGCGTTTTGGCAGCCGGCCGGGAACGGCTTCCTCGTTCGGGGTCAGGCCTGGCAGGATGTTCCGACCGTGATGCGCCGCCAGGCACGGACCAGGCGGGCGCCGCGACGAGGCGGGGGAGATGGTGGACGCTGCGGAGCTGGTCAGGGCGCGGCAGGCGGTGCCGTTGCTGGCGGTGGCGCTCCTGATGGGCGTCACCGCCGGCTGCGGCAGCCCGACGGCGACCGATACGTGTGCGCCACCCACCACCCAGGAGCTGCGGGAGGCGTCCGGCCAGGCGACCCTGGTCGCCCGAGCCCGTTACCTCGGCGAGGCGAGCGGCACGGACGGGCAGACCGACGGCACCGTGTGGCGGCTTGAGGTGCGGGAGACGCTCAAGGGCGCGGCCGCCACGCCGACCGTGTATGTCTGGCCCGCCCTCGGCAGCCCGCTGAAGCCGCCGCAGGAGATGGTTGTCTTCCTGCGGCCGTACCGGCGGTCCACGGTGGTGGAGGGCAAAGAGGTCGCGGGGTACGAGATCGCCGGCCAAGGGTGGGTGCTCACCGAGCGCGACGGCACCGTCGTGCGGCTGTGCCGGGCGGATCCGAGCGACGAGGTCGACAACGCGGTGCTCGGCGGCATCTCGTAGGCAGCCCCCCATCTCTTGCCGCGCACATTCGGGTCAGCCATACGCGCCGATATGCGCCGGGGATATATACGCGAGGTATACGCTCGGGGTATGGTGCCGGCATGAGCGTTCCCATGACCCTGCTCGGACTGCTCGAGCGCGAGCCCTGCCACGGCTACGACCTGAAGCGCGACTACGACTCCTTCTTCAGCCGGGGCAAGCCCCTGCCGTTCGGCCAGGTCTACGCGACCCTCGGCCGGCTCACCCGCGACGGCAAGATCGTGGTCGGCGACGTCGAGCCGGGCGTCGGCCCTGAGCGCAAGCGCTACGTCATCACCGATCGGGGCGCGACCGAGTTCGACTCGTGGCTCACCGAGCCGGTCGAGGCCGAGCCCAACCTGCAGTCGGTGCTCTTCACCAAGGTCGTGCTGGCCCTCATGCTCGACCGCCCCGCCGAGGAGTACCTCGACCGGCAGCGCGCCGCGCACCTGCGGCGGATGCAGGAGCTGACCGAGCTGCGACGCAACGGCGACCTGGTCGACACCATGCTGGCCGACCACGGCCTGTTCCACCTGGACGCCGACCTGCACTGGATCGACACCACGGTCGCCCGGCTGGACGCCCTGCGCAAGGTGGTCCGGGGATGAAGGCGATCGAGGCGCTCGACGTCGAGCTCTCCTTCGGCGAGACCCCGGCGCTGCGCGGGGCCAGCGTCGCGGTGGCCCCCGGCGAGATCGTCGCCATCATGGGCCCGAGCGGTTCCGGAAAGTCGACGCTGCTGCACTGCCTGGCCGGGATCCTGGTGCCCGACGCGGGCGAGATCCACTTCGACGGCCGCCGGATCGACACCCTGAACGAGCACGAGCGCAGCCTTTTGCGCCGCGACCAGTTCGGGTTCGTGTTCCAGTTCGGGCAGCTCGTACCCGAGTTGACCGCGCAGGAGAACGTGGCGCTGCCGCTGCTGCTCGGCGGCGTCAAGCGGGCCGCCGCGCTCAAGGCGGCGCGGCCCTGGTTCGAGCGGCTCGGCCTGGCCGGGTTGGAGCAGCGCCGTTCCGGTGAGCTCTCCGGCGGCCAGGCGCAGCGGGTCGCGCTGGCCCGGGGCCTGGTCGCCCGGCCGGGAGCGCTCTTCGCCGACGAGCCGACCGGGGCGCTCGACTCGCTCACCGGCGAGCAGGTGATGGACCTGCTGGTCACCTCGGCCCGCGAGGAGGGTACGACCGTCGTGCTGGTCACCCACGACGCCCGCGTCGCCGCGTACGCCGACCGGCAGGTCATCGTGCGCGACGGCCGGGTGAACGCGCTGGTGGCCTCATGATCCGGTTCGCGGTACGGCTGTGCGTGGCCGGCGGGCGGGAGGCCGCCACCCGGCTCGTCATCATCGCCGCCGCGGTGGCGCTCGGCGTCGGCATGCTCCTGACCACGCTCGCCGGCTTGAACGCGGTCGGCGCGCAGAACCAGCGGTACGCCTGGCTCAACACCGCCGTCGCTCCCGCGTCCTCCGCCGAGGCGTCGGTCGACCCGCTGTGGTGGCTGATCCGCGAGGACTACCACCACGGTCGGTCCATCGGCCGGGTCGAGGTCGCGGCGGCGGGCCCGGACGCGCCCGTCCCGCCGGGCATCCCGCACCTGCCCGGGCCGGGGGAGTACTACGTCTCGCCCGCCCTCGGCGAGCTGCTGCGGGCTACCCCCGCCGCGGAGCTCGGTGACCGCTTCCCCGGCCACCAGATCGGCACGATCGGCCGGTCGGCGCTACCCTCCCCGGACTCGCTGCTGATCGTCATCGGCCGTACCCCGGCCGAGCTGGAACAACTGGGGGCCCAGCAGGTCACGCAGATCATGACCACCTCGCCGAGCCACTGCGACGGCTGCTACGTCGGGCTCAACGCGAACGCCGTGACGCTCACCCTCTCCGTCGTGGCGGCCGCGCTGCTGTTCCCGGTGCTCGTCTTCATCGGCACCGCGACCCGGCTGGCCGCGGCCCGCCGGGAGCAGCGGTTCGCCGCGATGCGGCTGGTCGGCGCCACCCCACGGCAGATCTCCGTCATCTCGGCCGTGGAGTCCACCATGGCCGCCGTGGTGGGCACCGCCGTCGGGTTCGGCCTGTTCTTCGCGTTCCGGCCGGGCCTGGCCACGATCCCGTTCACCGGTGAACCGTTCTTCGCGGGGGACCTGTCGCTCACCGTCGTCGACGTCCTGGCCGTCGCGCTCGGCATCCCGCTCGGCGCCGTCGTCGCCTCCTGGCTGGCGTTGCGCCGGGTGCAGATCTCGCCGCTGGGCGTGAGCCGGCGGGTGACCCCGAAGCCGCCGCGCTCCTGGCGGCTGATCCCGCTGGTCGCCGGCCTCACCGAGCTGACGTACTTCATCGGCCGGCGCCCCGAGACGACCAACGGCCAGATCACCGCGTTCATCTCCGGGTTCCTGCTGATCCTGACCGGGCTGCTGCTGGCCGGGCCGTGGCTGACCATGGTCGGCGCTCGGCTGCTGGCCGGGCGGGCGAGCCGACCCGCCACGCTCATCGCGGGGCGTCGCCTCGCGGACAACCCGCAGGCCGGCTTCCGGTCGGTCAGCGGGCTGATCGTGGCGCTCTTCGTGACCAGCGTGGCCACCGGCACGATCACCACCTTCGTCGCCAACCGCGGTGCACCGCGCACCGACTCGATCGCCGCCACCTCACTGTCGAAGATGTTCTGGCCCGAGGAGGGTCCCGCGCCGAGGGTGGACCAGATCCCGCCCGGGCTCACGGCGATCCCCGGGGTGCACAGCGTGACCCTGGTGCGCCGCAACCCCCACCCGGACGGGTGGCAGGGCCTGGTCACCTGCGCCGAGCTGGACCGCCTGGCGGTGTTCGGCAGCTGCCCCGCCGGGGCGCAGGTCGCGGCCGTGCCCGCCGATCTGATCGGCACCCGCGCCCTCGACGACCTGGCCAAGGACACGTACGTCTGGGACGACGCCGGCCTCCCCGCCACCGAGGTCGACAAGCAGCCGATCCTGTCGGTGGTCGTCAACACCACCAGCCGCTCCGCGCTCGAACAGGCCCGCACGATGCTGATCAACGTGTTCCCACAGGGGCGATTCCCGCTCAGCGTGGGCGACTGGGAGGGGAACGGCGCCCGGCAGCTGGTGCAGTTCCAGCAGCTGGCCAACGTGGTCATGCTGGCCAGCCTGCCGATCGCCGGCTGCAGCCTGGCGGTGAGCGTGGCCGGTGGGCTGAGCGACCGGAAGCGACCGTTCAGCATGCTGCGACTCACCGGGGTGCAGCTGCGCACCCTGCGCCGGGTGGTCGCGCTGGAGACCGTCGTACCCCTGCTGGTGGTCGCCGCGGTGGCGATCGGGATGGGCTTCCTGGCCGCGCACCTGTTCCTGCGGGCGCAGCTGGACTACGCGCTGCTGGCTCCCGGCTGGTCGTTCTGCCTCCTGGTCGCCGGCGGGCTGGCCGTGTCGCTGGGCATCATCGCCTCCACGCTGCCGCTGCTGCGCCGGATCACCGGCCCGGAGACGGCCCGCAACGAGTAGGTGCACACGGGAGGGGCCGGCGACACCGCCGGGCCCTCCCAGCCCGGGTCACCCGAGGGGCACCTGGACGGCGACGTCCCGCTTCGGGTAGTACGCCTCCACCTTGTTCGAGCCGTACTTGTCGCGGAACAGCTGCACGATGTGCCGGACCCGGTCCGAGTCGGTGATCGGGGTGGCGCTCGAGCTCAACGCCGTACCGTTGGCGGCCAGCTGGATCATCGGCGTGCGCCGCACGTTCTTGTACCAGTCGCTGTTCGAGCCGGTCACCGGGACCAGGAACACGCTGTCTTCCTCCTGCACGAACCACACCGGGTGGGAGATCTGCCGGCCGGTCTTCCGCCCGGTCGTGGTGAGCTCGATTTCGTTGACGCCCTCGAGAGCGTCCCTGATCGCGTTGGCCACGATGCCCTCCCGACAGCTTCCCGACGTGCTCCCACCTGCCAGGCTATGGATGTCCGCGCCCGCCAGCGGCCGGTTCCGGCGATATCGGCGGCAACACCCGCCCTGGTGTTCGGCACGCTCGCCCGCCGCGCTGTACCGGCCGCTGTTCCGACCGGTCTTTCCTAACGCGCCTTTTATCCGCTGAGTACCTTTTACGATGAGTTCTCAGATTCCCTGCGGTGCCGGAGGCCGCGGACGAGCTCCGAGGAGGCGGCGTTGGCACAGCCGTACCCCCAGCCGCCGCCCCCAGTGGTGCGGCGGCGCGCCTGGCTGCGGATCTTCTGGGTCGGCCTGGTGCTGTGGCTGGCCACCGTCCTGGTCATCTTCGCGACCGGCAACCCCAACCTCGTGCCGACCCTCGTGCTGCTGGGCAGCTTCCTGGTCCCCGTGACGTTCGTGGCCTGGGCCTTCGAGCGGCGGGAGACCGGCGAACTCACCCCGGGCCTGATCCTGAACACGTTCCTGGCCGGCGGGGTGCTCGGCGTGCTGGCCGCGTCGCTGCTGGAGTCCTACCTGCTGCGCCCGTCGTGGTGGCTGTTCCTCGGCGTGGGGCTCATCGAGGAGGCCGTGAAGCTCGCCGTGCTGGCGTTCCTGACCCGGCACCTGCACCACAAGGCGGTACGCGACGGGATCATCCTCGGCGCCTCCGTCGGGTTCGGCTTCGCGGCCTTCGAAACGGCCGGCTACGCCTTCACCGCGCTGTTCACCGCCCACGGGCTGTCGGTGCCCCAGCTGGTGGAGACCGAGGTGCTGCGCAGCGTGATCTCGCCGTTCGGCCACGGCCTGTGGACGGCGATTCTCGGCGGGGTGCTCTTCGCGTCCAGCACCCGGGAACACTTCACGATCACCGGCCGGCTCGTCCTCGCATACCTCGGCGTGTCCCTGCTGCACGCCTTCTGGGACGGCATGCGGGTGATCGCGCTGATCCTGACGCTGCTGTTCACCGGGGGAGTGGTGTCCCACGGCAGACTCGTTCACCCCACCGGCGGGCAGGTGGTGCTGTTCACGGTGCTGGAGTGGGTGGGGCTCGCGATCGTGGCGCTCATCGGGCTGCTCTGGCTGTGGACGGTGGTGCGGTCAGCGCGCCGCGCGCAGCAGCAGCCGCCCCCGCCGCCGTCCGGGTGGCGGGTGCCCATCCGCCCGCCGGGCGGCTGAGATCACCCCACCGTCGGGGCTTGCTCGGATGCCTCGAAGGGCTGTCGGCCGGATGTTGGTCCGAGCCCGATATGCCTCAGAGTCATATTTATGCCTCTGAGGCATATCGCTCTCGAGCGGATTACTTACGACCGGCCCCCGGCGCATCGGGGCGCTGGCAGCCCCGCCGCCGTCCTCACGGGCCCCGTCGCGCTCACCGTGCAGACTCACGCCGTGCCGGCGCGGCCTCCGCATCCTGCGCGTTCTGCTCGCAGTCCTCGCTGCCGTCCGGAAGCAGCGGTCGGGTAGGCCTACACGCGGCCCTGCAGGCTCTTGCCCAGTCGCAGCGCGACTTCCCTGCGCTTGTCCGGGTCGCTGATGTTCACCTTGATCCCGCAGAAGTCGCCGCTGCGGCACGGGAACCACAGCTCGCCGTGCATGGTGTCGTAGGTGGCGCCCTCGGCGGATCCGTTCACCTGCTCCCCCACCTCGGCGACGGCCTCGTACTCGGGCTTGGTCAGCACCGTCGCGGAGATCGCCTCGACGATGCCGTCCTTGGCGCCCGAGGTCGCCGTCCAGACGCATCCGCCGAGCTGGTAGTCATGCTGGCCGCCATCGTTCGGGCCGATCGCCTCGGTGACCTCGCTCTTGGTGAGGCGTCCGCATTCGTCGCCCTTCGCCTGGGTGGTGGCGGAGTCGTCCGTACCCGCGCTCTGTGCCGACTCGGGAGAACTCGAACCGCCGTCACTTCCGCACCCCACCACCAGGGCGAGCGCAAGGCCGACGACCGCGACCGGTCCGAGCTTCCTGAGCATTTTCATTGATCGTCCCTTCGCCACGGGCTCGCTCTCGGCCCACGGCTGGACTCCAACATGATCGAGGCCCCGCCGTCACGAGTAGTCGACTACCTGTTCCTGTCAACGTAGGAGCAAGCGGTCGGGTGCGGTGATGCTTGCAGGTGTCCTCGAGAGGCCGCATCCTTCTGGTGAAGGATCCTCCGGTCGGTTCCGGAGCCACAGCAACCGGGCGACCCGCCCACACCTGCTGCCCGGCTCGGGGAAGGTCTAGGTGTCGCTTGTACGGTCCGGGCGCGGGCCAGGACTGGCCGTTGACCGGCCGCGTCGAGGAGCTCCGGGCGATCGACCGGGCAGCTAGACGGCCCGGCGGGCCGAAAGGCGTGATCCTGGCCGGGGCGCCCGGGGTCGGCAAGACCCGGTTGGCTCAAGAAGTCCTGGCCAAGGCCGCCGAGCAAGGAGCCGCGACCCGATGGGTGGTCGCCACCGCCTCCGCGCGCGGCCTGCCGTTGGGGGCGTTCGCGGGGCTGGTCGCCACCGCCGGTGACGACCCCGGCCAGGTGCTGCGCCACGCGGTCGACTCGCTGCTCGCCGGGGCGGGGGGCGGCGAGGTCCTGGTGGCGGTGGACGACGCCCACCTTCTTGACGAGCTCTCGGCACTGCTGGTGCACCAGCTGGCGTTGCACCAGGCGGTCACCCTGGTCGTCACGATCCGCACGGGAGAGCCGGTCGCGGACGCGGTGAGTGCCCTGTGGAAGGACGGGTACCTGACCCGGCTGGATATCCCGCCGCTGTCCGAGCCGGAAACCGGGGCGCTGCTGACGGCGGTGTTGGGCGCTCCGGTGGACAGGGCCACCGTGGCGCGCATGTCGGCGCTGACCAGAGGCAACGCACTCTTCCTCCGGCATCTGGTCGGTGGAGAGCTGGAAGCCGGCCGGCTACGAGCCGTCGGCGGGGTGTGGCGCTGGTCGGGGGAGGTGACGGTCACCCCGAAGCTGGCGGACCTGGTGGAGGCCCGGATGGGTCGGCTGTCCAGACGGGTGCGGGACGTGGTGGACGTGCTCGCCCTCGGCGAGCCGCTGGATGCCGGCCTGTTGACTCAGCTCACCGCCGCGGCAGCCGTGGAAGAGGCCGAGGTGCGGGGGCTGGTGAGCGTCGAACGGGACGGCCGGGAGCTGCGGACCCGGCTGGCGCACCCGCTCTACGGCGAGGTACGGCGCGCGGGCATCGGTACGCTGCGGGCCCGCCGACTGCGCGGCCAGATCGCCACGGCATTGGCCCAGACCGGCGCGGACAGCCCCGACGACCTGTTGCGCCGTGCCGTGCTCAGCCTCGACTCGGACCTCGAACCCGACCCGGCGCTGTTCACCGCGGCCGCCGGGTACGCCGTTCAGCTCTTCGATCTGCGGCTGGCGGAGCGGATCGGCCGGGCCGCGGTGGCCGCGGGCGGCGGGTTCCAGGCACAGATGACCGTCGTGGCGGCCCTCAGCGGGCTGTGCCGCTACGCCGAGGTCGAGGCTGAGCTCACCGCGCTCACCGCGCTGGCCGGCACCGACGCCGAGCAGGTCAGGGCGACAGTGGCCCAGGTACACCACTTGATGTGGCTCGCCGAGCGGCCGGCGGAGGCCGCGGCAGTCCTGGACACCGCGGAGGACCGGGTCCGGGACGACGTGGCCCGGCTGCAACTGGTCGCGGTGCGGGCCTACCTGGAGGCCGGCCTGGGCCACCCGGCACGGGCGGCACAGGCCGCTGCCACGGCACTCGCCTGGCCCGGGCTTCCCGCGGAGTCGGCAACGCTCGCCAGCTGCGGGCTCGTCGCCGCGCTCGCCGCACTGGGCCGCGTCGACGAGCTCGGCCCGGCCGCCGCCGACGGCCGGGCAGCGGCTGACCGATCGCCCGAACTCACGTTCCTCCGCGTCCCGCTGGCCGGCTGGCAGGTGCACGGGCTGCGCCTGGCCGGTTGCCTGCACGAGGCGCTCGCGGTCGCTCTCGAGTGCCAAGAGACGACCAGGGACGTCGCGTTGGCCGTCGAACTCACCAACATCGTGCTGGCAGAGGCGGAACTCTCCCGGGGCCAGGTGGCCACCGCGCTGCGTCTGCTCCGCGAAGCCCGCGCCGGCCTGGAAGGTGCCGGTAACGCCGGTGGCTTTCTGTATCTCTGCCTGCTGACGATGACGCGAGGGCTTGCCGTTTCCGGTGATCTGGTCGCTGCCCGACGGTCCCTCGCGGAGCTGCGGGAACGGCAGCATCCGGCACTGCTGGTACTGCGACCGGAGATGCTGTTGACCCGAGCGTGGGTTGCCGCCGCCGAGGGCGCGGTGAGCGAGGCCCTCGCCCTCGTGCACGAGGCGGCCGAGGTCGCCGCGGCCCAGGGGCAGCCGGCACACGAGGTTCTGGCGCTGCACACCGCGGTCTGCCTCGGCGACGGTTCGGTCGCCGACCGGCTCGCCGACCTGGCCACCCGCGTGGGCGGCCCCCGGGCGTCGGCCGCCGCGGCGCAGGCCGCTGCGCTCGCCGTCGACGACGGTGATGGCCTCCTTGCCTCCTCGGCTCACCTCGAACAGCTCGGCGATCTGCTGGCCGCCGCGGACAGCGCCGCGCAGGCGGCGGCGGCCTACACCCGACACCACCGGACCAGCCTGGCCAAGTCCGCGGCGGCCCGCGCCCATCGGCTCGCGCACCTGTGCGGCGGCGCCCGCACGCCCGCGCTGGCCGCCGCGGCTCGGCCATTGCCGCTCACCCCTCGCGAGCGCGAGATCGTCACGATGGCGGCGCACGGCCTGCCCAACCGGGAGATCGCCGATCGGCTGGTCGTCTCCGTGCGGACCGTGGAAGGCCATCTCTATCGAGCCGGCGCGAAACTTGGCACCAGCAGCCGCGCCGAGCTCGCCACGCTGATCCACGACGACTGAGCCGTGATTCACCGCGCGCCGGCCGTACCTCTGCGCGGGCTGCCCGACATCGCGCCGCTGCTGGCGTACGGGGC